>CAJKXG010000083.1 GCA_905203795.1 uncultured Oscillospiraceae bacterium
CATCCCGGGCATCGACGGTCTGATTCACATTTCGCAGATTGCGAATCACCGCATCGAGAAGCCGCAGGATGAGCTGAAGATCGGTCAGGAAGTGCAGGTCAAGATCACGAATGTGGATTTTGAGAATAAGCGCATCAGCCTGTCCATCCGCGCTCTGCTGGAGGATGAGCCCGTTGCCGAAACCGAAGCGGAAGAAGCAGCGGAATAAGAGAAGAAATAGGAAACCGGCTGTTCCCTGTTGGGAACAGCCGGTTTTTGTGTGTTTAGTTGTCGATATGCCGAACGGTGTCCAGCAAGCCTGCCAGTGCGTCGTATTGCTCTTCTGCCAACGTTTCCATGCTCGTATTACGGATGGCTTGTTCGATAAATTCCAAAGCACTTTCCTTTAGCGTCGGGACTTTTGGCTTCAGGTCGTCGTACATTTTTTCGTACAATTTCAGAAATTGCTGATTCGTCGTCTCCCGACAGCGCACCACGTCTGCCAGCGCTTGTGCTTTGGCCTGCCCCAGTACATTGGCGGGAGCGCCCGGGGTGTCACTGGTTTCACCGTCGCTCATTTTGCCGAGTTCTGTGATGGTTTGCCGGATATACGCGGCATCCTGCCGGAGTGCTTCGAGTTGTTCCAACACGTAGGTCATCGTCAGCTTTTCTTCGGCTGCCATCGTTTTTTCTTGTTCACTCATGGTTGTATCCTCCAAATTTATAGGGTTCGGAGGGCACGTCAAGCATATGGTGGTGTCATCTACGAAGCGTGCCCTGCCGTGTTTTACAAGCCCTTTGGCTCGTTTCGGATAAGTCGCTTCATATGTACCGCCTTGCTCGTCTATGACCGTGATGTTTTTTTCGATGGGTGTCATCCCCTTTCGGTCGTATCTGTTCAGACGGATCGGCACATGTACCGTTTGTTGTGATGGGTGCCGTCCCCTCATGCGCCGATTTTATTATAAGCAATCACAGGAAAACTGTCAAGTAAAAAAGGCGCACCGCGAATGAAGTGCCCCTCAAAAAGTTGGACAACTATTTCCAACAGAAATAGTTTCAGGATTGTTCCATCAGCGTTTTTAACACAGTTATAATCTGACCATACTCAATATCCGCAGCATAAGCAAACTGTTTCCGATACTTATCCCACATTGTTTTTAGTTCGGGGCTTTCTTCGATATTGTGAAGAATAGCCGGGACATCCGCAATCTGCTGAGTAGTGCCGCGATGGCTTGCCGTTGCGCTCAAAGCATCGGCAAACACGGACTGATCAAATTCCTGTGTTGTGGCTAATATGTAGGCATCATAAAAATCTCTGGGACGAGTATTAAACACACCGCGTCGTAAAATGGTTTCCACCTTTTCTGCCATAACGGTTTCAATGTTGTACGCCCACAGCTCATAGGTCTTTTCATCGTCAAAAATTTCGGAGAAGTTGTATGGCACCGCGTGGGGCGTAATAGCATCGCCGGTAGACACATCAATGCCTAACGGAGTCAGCAATGCATCAAACTTGGCGTTTATCATAACGCGGTATCCACCATAAATATCATCTTCACGAATGGGAGAGATTGTGCCAATCTCAAATACAACTCCATCGTCAAACTGAATAGCACAGACATGTTCCAATGCACTGCGGATGGCTTCCGGTGTGAGGGGCAGGTTTTTCAAGGTGGTGTCCATATCCATCGTGGCGCGGTTATCCAGACCAACGATAGCGGCAACCAGCATACCGCCCTTCAAAACAAATTTTTCCTTGTATTCAGAGGCAGCGAGGCGGACAAGCAGACGCTCAAACATATAGTTCTGCAGAATAACCTGTGCCGGAATATTTTTCTGTTTGGCGATGTTACGAATCTTCGCTTTCAGACTCATTGCTTTGCTCACAGAAGCACCTCCAAATACTGACGCAGGACATTGGATACCCGCATTTTTTTTGCGTAAGAGTTCAGTCTATTCAAATCTTTTCTCGGAGTTGCCGCATACATTTTCAAAGCAGCAAGGAATGTTTCTGTTCCAAGCTTGTTGCGACTGCGAATCACATCACAAATTGTACGTTCTAGATCGTATGCAGGAACCTCATTTCCAGCAGGTGTTCTCAGCATTGTTTTGCCAAGCTCGAACAGTTCCGGTTTGATGTAATACACCTTGCATTCGGTCTTGATCGCTGTAGACGGGATGCAACCAGACGGGGCTGTGATCGTATGCTCAAATGGCGTCCGGTTCGAAATCCCGTGAAGGTAGAGCGCGGTCTCGTGCGAGAAAATGATCTTCTCGGAACGCTTACTGATCGACAGCAACTCATCCTGCATATCATCAGGGAGAATGTACTGACCTTTTACAATGCGATGGATTTTATTTTCTTTGCACAATTTATAAAGCATCGCTTTGGAGATGCCATGTTGTGCGGCTATTTTTGTTTCAATAATACCACCATGTTTGTTCGCAATGGTAGCGAGTTCAGTTATGAAATCCATTCACTCACCTCATTATAACAACTCGATAATATTATACACCAAATTACGACTAAAGTCAATACAATCAGTGAAACATTCGAATAATATTGACGATTATATTATGATCATAGTCAACAAAACGTGCGTTTTTGAGGTGTTCTCCATATACAGAGCATCATCCATGGTCTCTATGACCATTTTCTTGAATTCCGGTGTATACCGTTTGTACGAGGTGCCATTTACCTGCATAGCAGGAGGGCGTTACGCAAAAAGCGATGGGAGATATGGATTTCTCCATATCTCCCATCGCTCCAAACAACTGCTGATGGGATCCATTCCTATTCGTAGGCGCACCGTGAAGTGCGCCTTTTTGAAACTACGATCGACGTTTCCTTCCAAACAGCACGAGGGCGGTCAGGAGGGCGAGGACGATATCGGACAAGCGGAGTTTATCAAACAGCACCACCGCACAGAGCAGCATGCACAGCAGGATGCCGACCGAGACGGTGACGGCGAACCAGCCACGCCCTTTCGCGTACCATGTCAGAAACGCGAACAGGGGCGAAAACAGAGAAAATACTGTCCAGCCACCGATGAACGCCCAGCCATATACGCTGTTTGTCAGTTGTGCCATCGCATAATATGCGATCAACATGCCGACGCAGAACAGGAACACATTGGCCATGGCACGGTAGGGGGAACGACTGTACACCGCGATGACGGTGCCGAGCAAGATCCATATGGACATCTGCGAAAAGATATTTCCCAGATTCTGTGTATAGATATCCAAGAGCTTTGCCGCCGTGCCGAGAGCCATACCGCACACAAACAGAAGGGCGGTGTACAGCACGATCTGCGAAATCGGCTGCTTTTGTCCTGGTCGGCGAATGGCTGTCAAAAATTTACACATGGGAGTATCCTCAATTTACAGGAATGCCTGCGGCGGGCAAACACCCGACTTCGTGCGCAAACCGCTGACCGCCGCTTACATATTCTCCACGGGCGTGATGCCGAGAACGTCGAGGTGGAGCAGCAGCAGGCGGCGGATGAGTTGCAGCAACGCCAGCCATGCACCGCGTTTTTCCGCGTCCGGCTCGTCCAGAATGTGGTTGTCGTGATAGAATTTGGAGAACGCTGCCGCCAATTGGTAGGCGTTTTCGCAGATATAGCTGGGGGCTTTCTCCTCCATGGCGTGTTCAAACGCGTCGCCGGTCAGCAGAATTTTCAGCAAAATTTCCCGTTCGGTGTCGGAATACAGTCCGCCGATGTCTGCGCAGTCCGCCGCGCCCGTGCGCTTGAGGATCGAGTTGATGCGCGTGACCGTGTACAGCAGATACGTGCCGGTCTTACCCTCAAAGGCAAGGAACTTGTCCAGATCAAACACGTAATCTTTCGAGCGGTGGTTGATGAGATCGCCGAACTTGATCGCCGCCGTGCCCACTTTGTCGGCGATATCTGCTTTCTCTTCCTCCGACACGGTGGCGAGATAGGCGGAGGACTTCAGCTTGTCATACGCTGCATCCGCCGCCGAATCCAGCAGCGCGCCCAGCCGCATCACGCCGCCGTCGCGCGTTTTGTAGGGCTTGCCGTCGCTGCCGTTCATTGTGCCGAAGCCGAGGAATTCCAGCGAGGTTTCCGGCGGCACGAGCGACGCCAGCCGCGCACAGCGGAACACCTGCGTGAAATGCAGCCCCTGCCGCGAATCCACCACGTACCAGATCGCGTCCGGTGCAAAATCTTTTTGGCGCTGGATGATGGTGGCGAGGTCGGTGGTCGCGTAGTTGGTGGAGTTGTCCGATTTGCGCACGAGGATCGGCGGCATCGGCGCTTTGTCGTCGTCGGTGGCAATGTCCACTACCAGCGCGCCGTCGCTTTCGCGCAGCAGGTTTTGCGCCGACAATGTGTCCATCAACGCCGGCACATAGGCGTCCGCGTCGCTTTCGCCGTACCAGAGGTCGAAATCCACGTTCAGGCGGGTGTAGCCGCGTTTCAGGTCGTCGATCGACACGCGCAGGATTTCCTGCCACAGCGCATAGTAGCCGGGACGGCGGTTCTGCAGTTCGAAGGTGGCGCGGTGCGCTTTTTCGCGGAACGCGTCGTCCTCCTTGCTCTTTTTGCTGGCAAACGGATAGATTTCGTTGAGCGTGTCCGCGTCCAGCGGGGGAATCGTATCTTTGTCTGCGTCGAAATCGTCCGCGAAGCAGCGCCAATCGGGATGACGGACTTCCAACTCGGCAATGACCAACCCCATCGGCATGCCCCAGTCGCCGAGATGTACATCGCCGATGACGCGGTTGCCGCAGGCACGCGCCAGCCGTTTGAGCGATTCGCCGATGATGGCGGGACGGAGATGCCCGATGTGCAGCGGTTTCGCGACATTGGGACCGCCGTAGTCGATGACGATGGTGCGGGGCGGCTGCGCCTGCGGTACGCCCAGATGCTCGTCGTGCCCGATCGCGTTGACGCAGGACAGCAGATAGTCGTCGGTCAGCGTCAGATTGATGAAGCCCGGTCCGGCGACTTCCACGCGGGCGAAGATCGGCTGTGCATTCAGCGCCGCCGCCACGTCTTCCGCGATGGCGCGGGGGGCTTTATGATGCAGTTTGGCGCCGCTCAGCGCGCCGTTGCACTGAAATTGGCAAAGATCCAGCCGGTCGGATACGGTGACAACGCCCAGCGAGCGGTCATAGCCGCAGGCAGCAAACGCGTCGGAAACCAGCGCGGTCAGTTGTTCGGTAATAGCTTTCATGTCAAAGGGTCATCCTTCCTTATGTGATAGCGGGTGAACCTCCGCTTGCACGGTCTGTTCAGCGGTCATGCCGCCGCCGAGATCAAGGGTATAGCACAGCGACAGCGTGCCGCCGCGCGCAGTCAACGCATTATGCAGGTGCGACGTGTACACATCGAGTTTCATAACGCCGTAGCCGGTGTCGTAGTCGCATGCGTGGTGGCAGCCGACCTCCAGCCGCATCAGCGACTGCATCGCGCCCCGCCGTTCGATGGTGACGGCGGTATCAGTGACGCGCATAGCGGCGGTCACGTCGGATTCTTCTTCGCAATAGGTGAGCACCAGCGCGCCGTCCTGCTCTTCCAGCGTACCGCGCGCGGTCAGCTCGGTGGTGTCACAGGCGCCGTCCAGACGCTGTTCGCCGCGGATGCGGATCACGACTTCCATGGGCGCGCCTCCTCACAGCAGATCGATATCCACCGTGTGGATATCGCCGTCCACGCGGCAGCCGAGAAACCGATCCGCCACCTGAATGAAGCCGTCGGGGCGGTCGGTAACGTAAAAGGTGCGGTCGCCCGCTTTTTTGGTCAGATTGAGCGCGTCGTTTGCTTGCAGCAGCGACACACAGGCGACGGCGGCTTCGCGCCCCGCGTCGATCAGTGTTACGCCGTCCCCGAGGATCTTGGTGATGATGGGGGCGAGCAGGGGAAAGTGGGTACAGCCGAGGATCAGCGTGTCGATGCCCTGATCGGCAAGCGGCTGCAAATAGCGGCGCGCCATCGGCAGCGCCACATCGTCATCTTCCGCGATCCAGCCGTTTTCCACC
>CAJKXG010000084.1 GCA_905203795.1 uncultured Oscillospiraceae bacterium
CGCAGATCGGCGGGCAGCGCGGCGTACAGCGCGTCCAGCGAACCGAAACGATGCATCAGCTCCAGCGCCGTCTTTTCGCCCACCCCCGGCACACCGGGGATGTGGTCGCTCGCGTCGCCCATCAGCGCCTTGAGATCGATCAATTGCGGGGGCGTCAGCCCGTATTTCTCCTGTATGGCGGCGGGGTCGAATACCGTTGCGTCCGCGCCCGCGTGGGTGGATGCGTACAGCACCGTCACGTGTTCATCCACCAACTGGAACGCGTCGCGGTCGCCGGTGGCGAGGAAACAGTCGCCGCCCTGCGCGGTCGCGGCAGCCGCCAACGTACCCAGAATATCGTCCGCTTCGAAGCCTGCCTGCTCGACCACGGTGCAGCCCATCAGCGTCAGCAGTTCCTTGATGACAGGCATCTGCTGGCGCAGTTCCTCCGGCATCGGTTTGCGTCCCGCCTTGTAGTCGGCGTACATTTCGTGCCGGAACGTGGGGGCGTGCACATCAAACGCCGCCGCGATCCCTTCCGCACCGCTTTGCTCGCGCAGCCGTCCGAGCATGTTCAAAAAGCCGACAATGGCATTGGTGAACCGCCCGTCCTTGGTGGACAGCAGACGGATCGCGTAAAATGCACGGTTCATCAGACTGTTGCCGTCGATCACCAGCAGCCGCATGATAGGCGCCTCCTTTTATACAATTCAAGATACAGTATACCAACAATTGCTGCCTTTATCGCCTTTATCATACCATATATTGCTGCTGTTTCCCAGCGCTATTTTGGGATTTGGCAAATCAAGCCGTAAATTTTATATACATATCACAAAAATCATAATAATATTTAGCAATTCTGTTCATATTGTCAAAACACTCTTGACGAAACGTCGAAAATGTTCTAAAATATGAATTGGTATATCGGCGGAGATCGCCGAAACTGACATTTTTCGGAAAGGGGATTTCGTAGAATGAAAGCAATTTTATCACGAGGATTGCTGCTGTTGTTGGTATTGGCAATAGCACTGTCCGCCTGTGCTTGCAGCGACAGCGGCAAGAAGGGCAGTGACACAAAAGTGGAGCCGATGGAGGGCGAAGTACCGGTCGATTTGAACGGGTATGAGTTCCAGGTTATCGATTTCAATGACGGCCGTTGGAAATATTCGGATTCCGGCACACCGTTCGGCGATGCGTGGAATCAGATATTGGATGAGGTGCAGGGACTGTATAACTGCACGATCACGATGGAATCCGTCTCGCCTGACGGCTGTTTCACCAAGGTGCAGCCGGAGATCATGTCCGGCGAAAAATGCGCCGACCTGATCGTCGCGACGGAGTGGGAATACGGCAAACTGATCGCGGGTAACCTGATGCGCGATCTGAATACATTGGATGTTAATTGGGATAACAAATGGTGGAATCAGAATGTGCGCCAAATGTCCACCAACCAAGGCAAAACCTTTGCCACCAACGGCAGCTTCATCTTCGACACGGCGCAAACATGGCTGCTGTACTATAATCAGGACGTCTGGCAGGAACTGAAGTTGCCCGATCCGTATGAGCTGGTCAACAGTGGCAAATGGACGATGGACAAATATCGTGAGTACTGCAAAAAAGCCATGCGTGACGACGACGGTTCCGGCAAGGTGGATTCCTCCAGCGACCGTTGGGGCGTGATCGGCGCGGCCGGCGATTATTGCCGTGCGTTGTTTATGGCTTTGGGCGGCAAATACTTTACCACGAATCCGGAAAACGGACACGTGGAACTGGCTTGCAACAACACCAAGACCTTCGATATCGTGGAGCAGATGTATGGCATGGTCAAGCAGGATCAGAGCTTCTGCACGCTGAGCTTCACCAACGAGCAGGAAAAGATCACCATGTTTGCCAATAACCGTGCGCTTTTCTATGCGTATATGCCCGGTATCAGCGGTTTGAAGGATATGGAGTCCGATTGGGGCGTCATGCCGTTGCCGAAGTTTAACGAGGAACAAGAGCAGTATCTCAGCGGCGTGGATCACAACGCGGCTGTGTGCGGTGTGCCTTCCTCCAACGACAACATTAAAGAGGTCAGCGCCATCCTCGAAGCGCTGGGTCGTCACGGTGTCGCGCTGGAGAACGTGTATTGGCCGGATTACAACGAGACCTACTGGCGTCATCCGGAAGAGGATTCCGCGATCCTGAGCGATCATGTGGTGGGTCACGGTCAGTATGACATCGCTCTGCTGATGCAGAACTGCAACAGCGCGGCGTTTGGTACGCCGATGTCGCTGGTGTTTGGCACGGTGCACGGCGGCAGCGGTTCCGACTTCTCCTCTCTGATGGAAGCGGCGCATCTGGCGATTGAGATCAACGTAGCAGAGTTCTTCGGCTATGATCCGCCGGAAATGGACTATTAAGTTTCTGATATCAATATGTCACAAAAAGGTCTGTCTCGCTTAGCGGGGCAGACCTTTTTTGAAATAATCAAAAATCGGATTGGTTATCATTTTCACCAAACCGTGGGCAGCGGGATTGTCGAAAGCGTAAATCTTACGTCTTTTGCTTGACTGGACGATCGACAAGGAATATAATAAAATATACAAATACTGTACACGCATAAAGCAGCGTGTATATGATAGATCCATTTGAAAGGACGGATTACTATGAGCGCATGGTGGAAACGAGGGATCTGTGCTCTGCTGGTAGCCGGCATGGCGCTGACGGCTTGTGCTTGTAAAGGCGGCGGTTCTGCAAGCGGCGGCGGTGCGGCGGATATTCAGCCGATGGAGGGTGAAACGCCGGAAAAGCTGGACGGCTACGAGTTTAAGGTCGTCGATCTGCACGACACGCGTTGGAATCGCGAAAACAGCGGTACGCCGTATTATGATGCGTGGCAACAGGTGTTGGACGAGGTGGAAACGCTGTATGATTGCAAGATCTCCTTGGAAACGGCGTCTCCTGATGAGCTGTTCACCCGCATGCAGCCGGAGGTTATGGCGGGCGGTGAATATGCCAATATCGTGTGCACCACGCAGTGGGCGTATGGCAGATTGATCGGCGGCGATCTGGTGATGGATCTGAATGAGCTGGAGGTCAACTGGGATAACCCGTGGTGGAATCAAAGCATTCGCCAAATCTCCACGGTGCAGGGCAAAACGTATGCGGCGAACGGCTCGTTCATCTTTGATGCGTCGAGCACGTATATGCTGTATTACAATGAGGATATTTGGAAAGAGCTGAAGCTGCCCGATCCGTACGAAATCGTCAACAGCGGTAAATGGACGATGGATAAGTTCATGGAGTATGCCAAGATGGCCAACCGCGACGACGACCATTCCGGCGCGATGGATTCGGAAAGCGACCGTTGGGGCGTTGCCACGCCGGACGGCGATTTCTGCCGCGCGTTGTTTATGGGCATGGGCGGCAGTTATTTCAGCACCAATGATCAGGGTCGGGTGGTGCTGGCGTGCAACAACAACCGCTCGTATGATATCGTGGAAAAAATGCAGAAGATGGTGAAGCAGGACAAAAGCATCTGTACCCTGACCGGCTCGGAATGGACAAAAGTGCTGTCGCTGTTCACCAGCGGTCATGCGCTGTTCCTCGGCAACTCGCCCGGTGTGCAGGATCTGAAGGATTGCGAATTCGACTGGGGCGTCATGCCGATGCCGAAGCTGAATGAGGAGCAGGAAGAATACACGAGTTGTGTGGACCACAACTCGGTTGTGTTCGGTGTGCCGCGCACCAATACACATCGCCATGAGACCAGTGTGTTGCTGGAGGCGCTGGGTCGTCATGCACAACTGCTGGAGGACATCTATTGGCCGGATTATGACACGACCTATTGGCGGCATCCGGAGCAGGATTCGCAGATCATTGCGGATTACGTGGCGCATCACGGACGGTATGATATCGGCAACATCATGAAGAACTGTACCGCTACGTTTGGCACGCCGGACAGCGTGGTGTTTAGCTGCGTGTTTGGCGGCGGTTCGGATTATGCGTCCACCATGCAGGCGGCAGAGGATGCCATCAACTACACGATCAACGAATTCTTCAACTACGAAGACACCACCGAGACTGACGCGGCATAAATCCGATAGAAGCGCGCAGCGGGAGCATCCTCTCGCTGCGCGTTTTTTATCCATTTTGGACAAAATCAAAGCGCTGCGGCACGTGTGAATTTTCTGTCAATTTTCTGTATGACCCTTGCACATTGCGGCGAAATTGTATATAATAATAGCGTTGTCTTTCCGATGCGGACAGGCTGTTCGCGTCGAGGTACAAATCGAAAGGAGTATCCTTATGAACTATTCCCATGAAGTAGAACAGATGTGCATAGTGAAAAAAGGACCGAACCACGGTCCCGCGCCCATTCCCGAAGAAGGCAAATGGGTGAAATCCACGCAGATTTCGGACATTTCCGGTCTGTCGCACGGTGTGGGCTGGTGCGCACCGCAGCAGGGCACCTGCAAGCTGACGCTGAACATCAAGGAAGGCATCGTGGAGGAAGCGCTGGTTGAGACGATCGGCTGCTCCGGCATGACCCATTCCGCGGCGATGGCGGCGGAAGTGCTGCCCGGCAAAACGCTGCTCGAGTGCCTGAACACCGACCTCGTGTGCGACGCGATCAACGTCGCCATGCGCGAGATCTTCTTGCAGTTGGTCTACGGCCGCACGCAGTCCGCGTTCTCCGAGGACGGTCTGTCCATCGGCGCCGGTCTGGAGGATCTCGGCAAGGGTCTGCGTTCGCAGGTCGGCACCATGTTCTCCACCAAGGCGAAGGGCGTGCGCTATCTGGAGATGGCGGAAGGCTATGTGACCAAGCTGGCGCTGGACGAGGAAAACGAAGTCATCGGCTATCAGTTTGTGCGTCTGGGCAAGATGCTGGAGGATATCCGCCACGGTGTGGAGCCGAATGAAGCGTATAAGAAGAACATCGGTCAATACGGACGCTTCGACGGTGCGGCGAAGTATATCGACCCGCGTGAAGAATAAGAGGAGGACAGCGAAATGGCGAACGATGTGAAATTTGAGGGCAAGGAAAGAAGACTTGCCAAAATCGAAGAATTCCTCGCGAAAAACGATCTCGGTTCCATGGAAGAAGCGCGCGATCTGTGCCTGTCCAAGGGTGTTGACGTGGAGTCGATCGTCAAGGGCGTGCAGCCCATTGCGTTTGAGAATGCGGTTTGGGCGTACACGCTGGGCGTGGCGCTTGCGCTGAAGCGCGGCGTGAAGGATGCGGCGGAAGCGTCCGCCACCATCGGCGAAGGCTTGCAGGCGTTCTGCATCCCCGGCTCTGTCGCTGAGCAGCGCAAAGTCGGTCTGGGTCACGGCAACCTCGGCAAAATGCTGCTGAGTGAGGATACCACCTGCTTCGCGTTTTTGGCAGGTCACGAATCCTTTGCGGCGGCGGAAGGCGCGATCGGCATCGCCCGCACCGCGAATAAAGTCCGCAAGGTGCCGCTGCGTGTCATCCTGAACGGTCTCGGCAAGGATGCGGCGTATATCATCAGCCGTATCAATGGCTTCACTTATGTGGAGACGGACTACGATTTCCAGACCGGCGAGCTGAAGGTCGTGCGCGAGAAGGCATTCTCCGACGGCGAGCGCGCGCAGGTCAAGTGCTATGGCGCGAACGACGTGAACGAAGGCGTGGCGATCATGCAGAAGGAGAACGTCGAAGTGTCCATCACGGGCAACTCCACCAACCCCACCCGTTTCCAGCACCTGGTTGCGGGCACGTACAAGAAATGGGCGATCGAAAACGGCAAGAAGTATTTCTCGGTCGCGTCCGGCGGCGGCACAGGCCGCACGCTGCATCCCGATAACGTGGCGGCGGGTCCTGCGTCCTACGGTCTGACCGACTCGATGGGTCGTATGCACGGCGATGCGCAGTTTGCGGGTTCGTCCTCCGTGCCGGCGCACGTGGAGATGATGGGTCTGATCGGCATGGGCAACAACCCCATGGTCGGTGCGACCGTCGCTTGCGCGGTGGCTGTCGC
>CAJKXG010000085.1 GCA_905203795.1 uncultured Oscillospiraceae bacterium
AGGACGATTGCCCCTTTACCGAGCAGGACACGTTCCGTCTGGCAGAGTAAAAAACATAGCAAACAGCCCTCAGGCTTCACGCTTGAGGGCTGTTTTCGGTGTGTCTGTTACGGGGAAACCACGTTGATTTCTCCGAGACGGTTGGAACCGGTCAGGATGAATTCCCGTCCGCTTACGAGCGGGTTCGGGCGAACTTGAATATTCCCGAGATGATTGTCCGCTTTGAGACTGACCGACCATTCCGGCGGGATATGAATGGTGGTGTCTCCCAGACGGTTATTCACGTCCAGATAGACGGGCGCGGTGTTGTCGCCGACGTCGGTGTTTTGGCAAAACACGACCGTTTCGCCGAGCGAGTTGCTGACGGTATGCTTTTTGTTTTCTTGGACGTCCAGGTAGTACACGGAGGATGCCAGACGGTTGTGATGATGCTTCGAGACGCCCACCCCTTTGCCGAACAGCAGGCACACGGCGGCTGTCAACAGCACGGCGGCGCTGAGGATCAGCCAGTTGTTGGCGAGATCGTCCGATCTGCCGAGACACCGCGCGATCTCTTTCTCAAACACCATAAACAGAAGTCCCAACGGCAAAAAGATGCAGAGATGCTCCCGCAGGTTTTGACCGAAAACGGCGTTTTTCAGCAGCCAATAGAGCAGTACCACGCCCGCCAACCACTTCCAGAGCGGGATGCTGATCAGGCTCAGTTCCGGCATCAGCGCAAACAGCAGGATGCCGACTGCGGCGACCAACAGGAGAATGCCCCATAAAATTTTGTTTTTTCGCATTGTGCTCATTCCTTTCATTTGTTCAAGCGGAGTTCCAGCAGCTTTTCGCGGAAGGGCTTGTAGTACATGCGCGATATGTACACGCGTTTGTCGCTGTTGGTGAAAAACACCTCGCACACGCCTGTGACCTCGCGGTGCAGGGACACGACCCCGCGGATGTTGATGATGCAGGATTTGGACACCCGCATAAATTCGTGCGGGAGTAGCGCCGACAGCTCGCACAGCGTTTTGTCGCTGTAATACATGTGTGTCGCCGTGTGCGCGGCGATCCGATTGTCGGCGGTTTCAAAAAACAGGATATCCTTCAGCGGTACGAAGTACTCGTTATCGCCCAGCCGCAGGGACATCTCCTCCTCCTGCCGAGGAAGCACGCCCGTTTGCGCCAGCTTTTGCAGGCGCAGGATCTCGGGGGTCATTTCCTTACAGCGGATGACAATCTCCTCCTCCGCGTTCGGATCGACCACGATCTGCACCTTTCGGTTCATATGCGCACCCCCTTTCCGAACTTTATTATACTGCTCCCGCTAAAACAGTCAACTGCTTTTCGCCAAGTGGTCGATTTCGGCGGGTAAGTTGCCGGATTCCGTCGTCGAATGACAGGATCAAACGGATTCAAAATCCAAAAGGGGGTCGAAACGACCCCCTTTTGGATGTATAGGTTGTGATATTTCTCCGATGCGCCGTCGATCTTGCTGTCTGTCAAAAGGACATGGAGCTCGGCGCTTGTCCGCTCAAGCGGACTTTTTCTTTAAGCGCTTATCCGCTTTGGAAGCCAGCCATGTGCCTACACTCTGGAATATCTGTACCAAGATGATCAGCAGCACGACCGCTGCCAGCATGATGACGTATTTGTATCGGTAATATCCGTAATTGATGGCGATTTTTCCCAGTCCGCCGCCGCCGATAATGCCGCTCATCGCCGAATAACCGAGAATAGTGGTCATGGCGATCGTGGCGTTGGCAATCAGGGACGGGATGCTTTCCGGTATCATGACCTTGACGATGATCTGCAAAGGCGAAGCCCCCATACTTTGCGCCATTTCGATGGTGTTGGGGCTGACTTCCCGAAGACTGCTTTCCGCGAGCCGTGCCACAAAAGGAAAGGCGGCGATCACAAGCGGGACGATGGAAGCTGTCGTGCCGACAACCGTCCCGACGACCAATCGGGTAAGCGGAAAGACCAGGATCATCAAGATCAAAAACGGCACGGAACGGAGCAGGTTAATAACCACGTTTAGCGTGTGCAACAGCCATTTCGGCAGCGGGAGAACGCCGTCCTTTTCGCCGACGACCAGCAAAACGCCGAGCGGCAATCCGAGGAGAATCGAAAATGCCGTGGCCAGCAGGGTCACATAAACGGTCTCCCAGAGCGCCGTCGGGAACTCCGCTTCGATGATGCGCCATGCCTCATTCAGCGTTTCGGCAGAAAAAAGATCGTTAAACATGGACGGTCACCTCCTCTGCGATGACATCGGGTGTCGCGGTCATATAGTCGATAGCGGTACGTACCTGCGTATCATCGCCGGTGATGCCCAGCAGCATGGAACCGTACGCTTTTCCGCCGATGCTTTTTGTGGAGGCATAGGCGATATTCGCTTCGATGCCTTTTTCCACGGCCATTCGCGCGATCAGCGGTGCACCGGTAGCCTCGGCGCCGTTGAAGATCACACGAATAAACCGTTCGCCCGATTCACCGACCACTAGCGCGTCGGCGCCGCCTTCGGGGAACACCAATTGCCGCGCTGCCGCGGATTTCGGATGGGAAAACACCTCTGTCACATCGCCCTGCTCGACAACCTCGCCGTTATCCAGAATCGCCACATGCTTGCAGATGCTTTCCACCACACTCATCTGGTGTGTGATGAGGATGACAGTGATCCCCAGCGTTTCGTTGATGCGGCGTATTAACTCCAGGATGGCGTTTGTGGTCGTCGGGTCGAGCGCGCTGGTGGCTTCGTCGCAAAGCAGCACTTTTGGATCGGTCGCCAGCGCACGGGCGATCGCCACGCGTTGCTGCTGTCCGCCGGACAACTGCGCCGGATAGGCATTCGCCTTGTCGCCGAGCCCGACTATTTGAAGCAATTCAAGCGCCCGTTTTTTTGCCTCGGCTTTGCTTTTTCCCGCCAGTTCCAGCGGAAAACACACATTTTTGAGACAATTTCGCTGCATCAGAAGATGAAAGCCCTGAAAGATCATGGCAATGTTGCGGCGCACATCGCGGAGCTTGGCCTCGGATAACTCGCCGAGATTTACGCCGTCGATCTCGATCTGACCGGCGCTGGGCCGCTCCAGCATGTTCATACATCGCACCAACGTGCTTTTGCCGGCGCCGCTCATTCCGATGATACCGAATATGTCACCGTCCGGAATGGAGAGGGATACATTTTTCAGCGCGAACACAGTACCTTCGGCTGTGTGAAATTGTTTGGATATATTTTTGAGTTCAATCATGATAGCCTCCGGTATGTCTCCGGCGAAAGTCGGTCGTCATCACTTATTTTTGACAGCGTCAAGCGACGTCTGCTTGCCGCCGTAAATGCCGAGGGGTTCCACATGAATGGCGGCAACCGAAACCAGGTGTGTCCCGTTTTCCGCGTTAAAATCCTCCAGATACGGTACATGCTGGAAATAGTTGGCGTCAATTTCGCCGCTTTCCACAACATTGTTGGGCTGGACATAATCGGTGAATTCCTTGATGTCCAGCGTGATGTCCTTTTCGGCCAAAATCGTTTTGGCAACGCCGAGGATCTCAGCGTGAGGCGTGGGAGACGCCGCGACCGTAATCGTCTTGCCGGCAAGGGCGGCGTAATCGACAGAGGCATCGTATCCATCCGTGGGTTGATCGACCACCGACACCACGGCTCCATCATATTCGGCGGCAATGAAGTCGGCGACCTTCTGGCTTTCCAGCGCGGCTTTGAGCGCTTTGATCGTATCGGAGGTCTCGTTGCCCTGCTTGACAGCCAGAATGTTGCTGTAGGCGGAAGAAGAGCCTTCGATGCCAAGCGCGTCTTTGGCGGGGTTGAGCTTTGCCTCGATCGCATAGTTGGAGTTGATCACGGCGTAATCCACATCTTTCAACACATTGGGAAGCTGCGCGGCTTCCACTTCCTTAAACGCGATGTTGTGAGGATTTTCCGCTACATCCAGCGGGGTGGCGGCAATGCCGGCGCCGTCTTTCAGCTTGATCAGTCCCAGATTTTCGAGCAACAACAGTGCTCTTGCCTCGTTGGTGGTATCGTTGGGGATGGCAATGGTGATTTGATTCGTGTTGCCGCACGCGGAGAGCGAAACGACAGCGGTCAGTGCGAGAAGGGCGGCCAGTACAACGGAAATGATCTTTTTCATGGTGGTTAACTCCTTTATTATCATTTTAAAATATTGATTTTACGGTGTCAAACGGTCTTTTGCGGGATGCAGCGGCACATTCGTCCAAATCGGAAATTCGCTCTGACGAGCTTTTCAAAGAAACGTTTCATCGGTCTTTACCTTTCCTAATAAAATAAATAAACCGGGGGACTCCGATGAAGTCTCCCGGTTGCAAACACAGAGGATAGCGTACCTGATTCAGAAGGTCGGGTGCTTTCCCTCGAAGATGGAGAACATATCGGATATCGGTGCGCGATCAGCCATGCACATGCGACCAGTACACATATACATCTCCATCACATAGGACTTTTTCATGATGATGTTCCCCTTTCGTATGAATTCCCTACCGTTTAGGTTGCTTTCAGTATAGCACGCATTGCCTACCTTGTCAATAGGTAAATGGGATTTTTTAATTTTTTTTGCGCGGGATTGTGGAGGGCGACGTTTGGCGGTACATCATGAAAGCCCCCGCTTTGTACGGGGGCTTTCTCTTATGCGCCGAACAGCGCTGCGATCGCCGTCACCGTCATGCACAGCAGGATGCCGGCGACGGTGGGCAGCAGCACGGCGACCAACATCCAGCGCGTACTGCCGCTTTCCTTGCGGATGGTGAGACAGGTGGTGGAACACGGCCAGTGCATCAGCGAAAACAGCATGGTACACACCGCCGTCCGCCATGTCCAGCCGTTGTCGATCAGCAGCGTGTGCAGTGCGGGCAGTGCCAGTTCGGTGATCGTCCCTTGTGCCGTGTACGCCATGATGATAATGGGCACGACGATCTCGTTGGCGGGGAAACCGAGGATAAACGCGAACAGGATCACGCCGTCCAGCCCCATCAGCCGTGCGAACGGGTCGAGAAAGGCGGCGCAGTGCGCCAGCAGGGTGGCGTCGCCGACGGTGATGTTGGCGAACAGCCAAAGGATCAAGCCCGCCGGTGCGGCGACGGCGGCGGCGCGCCCCAACACAAACAGCGTGCGGTCGAGCACCGAATGCACCAGCACCCGTCCGATCTGCGGGCGGCGGTAGGGCGGCAGTTCCAGTGTGAACGAGGACGGCACGCCGCGCAGCAGTGTGTGGGAAAGCAGCGCGGACATCGCCAGCGTCATGAGCACGCACCCTACGATGATGACGGTCAGCAGCAGCGCCGCTTTGACGGAAGAACCGCTGCCCACAAAAAACATCGTCAGGATCGCGATCAGCGTGGGAAATCGCCCGTTGCAGGGGACAAAATTGTTGGTCAGCATCGCCATCAGCCGTTCGCGCGGCGAATCGATGATGCGGCAGCCGACTACGCCCGCCGCGTTGCAGCCGAATCCCATGCACATGGTCAGCGCCTGTTTGCCGCAGGCGTGCGCCTTGCGGAAGCAGTGGTCGAGGTTGAACGCGATGCGGGGCAGGTAGCCCACGTCTTCGAGCAGTGTGAACAGCGGAAAAAAGATCGCCATCGGCGGCAGCATCACCGAGATCACCCACGCTAGCACACGGTACACGCCGAGCACCAGCATGCCGTGCAGCCACTCCGGCGCGTGCCACTGCCGAAACAGCGCCGTGAGCTGATCCTGCCCGCGAAACAGCAGCGCCGACAGCCACGCCGAAGGGTAGTTGGCACCATAGATGGTGAGCCAAAACACGAAGCACAGTAACAGCAGCATGACCGGCAGGGCGGTGCGGCGGCCGGTCACGATGCGGTCGATGCGGCGGTCGCGGCGGTCGTAGCCGGCTTCGTCGAAAAACACCGCGTCGCCGCACATCGCCTCGGCGTGCAGTACCAGACAGGACACCATTGCG
>CAJKXG010000086.1 GCA_905203795.1 uncultured Oscillospiraceae bacterium
CACCATACCATCGTCAGTCCCTTTTATCGTTTATTCTTGTATCATACCACGCAGCGGCAAAACGGTCAAGTGAATTGTGCGTACAAAACAGGGCGCGGATAAACCCGCGCCCTGTTTGGCTTTTCTGTTATACCCGAAACAGCGTGCCGAGCGGCTGTCCGTCCAGCAGGTCGTACAATCGCTCCGGCTTTTCGCCGTTCATAATCACCGTGGGGATTCCCGCGGCGGTGGCGATCTGCGCGGCGTGCAGCTTCGTCACCATGCCGCCGGTGCCCAGTGTCGAGCCCGCTCCCTGTGCGGCGGCAAACAACGCATCGTCGATGTGATCTACCACCGGAATGAGCCGCGCGTTCGGGTTGGTGCGTGGATTGGCGTCGTACAGCCCGTCGATGTCGGTGAGCATAATCAGCGCGTCCGCCTCCGCCAGCGTCGCCACGATGGCGGACAGCGAATCGTTGTCGCCAAACTCCAGCTCCTCGGTCGCGACCGTATCGTTTTCGTTGATGATCGGCAGCACGCCGTATTCCAGCAGCCGCGCAAACGTGTTGATCACGTTTTGTTTGCGGCGCGCATCCTCCACCACATCGCGGGTGAGCAGCACCTGCGCGGTTTGATGCCCATATTCGGCGAAATGCTTGTCATATGTAAACATCAGCTCGCACTGTCCGACAGCCGCCGCCGCCTGCTTACCGCCGATATCGCGCGGACGCTCCTTCAGCCCGAGCTGCCCCGCGCCCACGCCGATGGCGGCGGAGGTCACAAGCAAAATCTCACGACCGGAATTTTTGATATCCGACAGCACCCGCGTCAATTCCTCGATGCGGCGCAGATTCAGCCGCCCGTTGGCATACGCCAGTGTAGACGTACCCACCTTGACCACGATGCGTTTTGCGTTTTTCATGAATGTCCCGAATCCTTTCCTTATGCCAACTCCGTCAGCTTGCCCACGGTATATTGCAGGATCATGCGCGCGTCGGACGAGTCGATGGAATCGTCATGGTTCACATCGGCGGCCTCCACGATGATGTCGTCGTCGCCCAGTTTGCCCACGGCATATTGCAGCACCATGCGCGCGTCGGACGAATCCACGGTGTCGCTGTTGTCCACATCGCCCATCGTATACTCTGCCGGCGGGGGCGTCGGTTCAAAATCGCCGATGCCCGCTTCGCCGGTTTGAATCAGAACATCCTCCAGCGAGGCGGAGAACGTACCGTTTTCGGTGCCGGCAAACGAGACGACCACGCCGGCGACCTGTTTGCCGACAAACTTGTTGCTGATCGGCACATTCACCGTCACCCATTCGCCGGTTTTGGCGGCGGTGTCGGTCACGCTGATCATCCGATCGCTCAGCAGCGACTCATCGCTGAATTGCAGGTTGAGGTACACACCCTGTCCCGCGACATCGTTTGCGCGGAGCTTATACGACAGCACCGTATCCGCCGCCAGCGTAAACTTGGTCGGCGACAGCAGCCGATGCGCCACCGCTTTATCACCGGTCGTGATATTCACACTGCCGCCGAATTCGCCCACCCATTCGCCGGTGGTCGCAAGTGCGGCGTCTTTTTTCACATACGGCATCGGCGCTTCCGCGTTTTCCGAGCCGCGGCGCACGATGGGATTGGTCTCGTCAAACACAGCGGGGTCGACGCGCACGACCACCGTCTCCTCGCCCACTGTCACTTCTTTGCT
Organism: uncultured Oscillospiraceae bacterium; assembly: GCA_905203795.1. Classification (GTDB taxonomy): domain Bacteria; phylum Bacillota; class Clostridia; order Oscillospirales; family Acutalibacteraceae; genus CAJKXG01. Next base: position 1,690 of record CAJKXG010000086.1, read on the forward strand.
TTCAAAGCTGTTGCGATAATAGAGCGGTCCTTCCGAATACGGCGTATCGGGAGAGAACGACATCGTAAGCGGATCGATTTCGCCGGCGTTGACAGCATCCAGCATCGCCGCAACATCGCCTGCGAGCCGCAGATAATAGTCGTCCGAGAGCCAATAGCCGTCTGCCGCCAGCGTCAGGAAATACTGATTGCCGGCAGGCAGCTCCGACCAGTCGGTGGCGGCTTTCATCAACGCCGTCGCCTCGTCGTATTCGTCAAACATCGAAAAATACACCGTTTCGCAGCCGTTGTTTGCCAGCAAAAACGCCTGCCGCCACAAAAACTCGCCCGCCGAACGGGAAATCTCGTTGTAGTTTTCCACGTGCTTCAGGTTCACCCACGAGAAGCCCGGGAAAATGGTGGGCAGAAAATCGATATCGTGCTCATCGCAGTAGGCTTTGTCGGTACGCAAAAAGCGTTGCAGCGTGCCCAGCGAATTCACATTGTAGCGCCCCACATACCACGGCGACAGCATATCCGCCGCCGCATAAATCTCAGCATATTGGTCGGTAACGGAAGCAAATTCGTTGTCCGGCGTGCCCACGATAACATAGTAGCCGCGCCCCTTAAACCACTCGATGAGCTGTTTGGCCGCGTCATAGCTCAGCATATTGCTGTCTTCCGCACCGCTGAGTCCCCACAGGCACACGACCGGCTTTCCATCCGCATGGGCACAGGCGGGCGAGGACATCAGTCCCTGCCCTTCTATGTTGTTGACAAAGTCGTTTTTCATGCGTGAAAGGAGGACGGCGGTGTTTTTGGAACCGGTGCCCGACATATCATACATGGGATAGAAAATGCGGTCATATTTTTCCGCTTTTTCCATAATGGTCTTGAGATAGGCGTAGCGTTCGCTGTAGTTGTCCGCTCCATAGCCGTAAAAGCGCTGAATCGCCGCGCCGTCGATGCCGTATTCCTTCATCCAGCGGAAGTGGGTGTCGATCACACCCTCGTCGGTGGAATCAAACAGCATCGCGTTCTCGCCGTTATTCAGCTTGCCGAAGCGAGCCTGCCACAGGGAATCCGCGGGGTAATCATCGGTGGCGGGCCACATCTCAAAAAAGACGTTCTGCCCCTCGGCGGTGTTGCCCCAGTTGTGATCCCAGCCGCGGCCGACCCACGCCTGATAACCGGTTACGGCTTTGCCGATGAGGTTGTTCGCCTCGGTTTGCGGCGCAAAGGCGGGCGGTTCGGCCAGCGCGGCGGCGGACAGCAGCGTGTCGTTCGGCGCGGAAGAAAAGACGCCCGTGCCGGCGAGCAAAATCGCGGCGGTCAACAAGATCGGCAGCGCACGGTGAAAAATGCGTTTCATACAAAAACCTCCTGAAAGCTTCTATTTCCTCGTCGGGTCGCTTACTTGACCGGACGACAATGCCAGATGGTATCGGCATAATCGCGTATCGAACGATCCGACGCGAAGATGCCGGAACAGGCGGTGTTCATCATCGCCATGCGCGTCCAGCGGTCGCGATCGGCGTACACCTGCGCGGACAACGCCTGCGCGCGGGCATAATCCTCGAAGTCGGCGAGCACCATATACGGATCCTTGGCGGTCAGCGAATTCGCGACTTCGGCGAAGTTGCGACCGCCGAAGCCGGTGTACATCGCGTCGATGGCGCGGTGGATGCGCGGATTGCTGTTGTAAATGCTCTGCGGATGGTAGCCCTGCTGCTTGAGCGCCTCCACCTCGTCCGCCTTCATGCCGAACAGGAAGATATTGTCGTCGCCCACCGCGTCGTAAATTTCGATGTTGGCGCCGTCCAGCGTCCCCAGCGTAATCGCACCGTTCATCATCAGCTTCATGTTGCCGGTACCGCTCGCCTCCGTACCCGCCAGCGAAATCTGTTCGCTGATATCGGCACTCGGCATCAGCAGCTCCGCCAGTGTCACGCGGTAATCCTCGAGATACACCACCCGCAGCTTGTCACGCACCGCGGGATCGCGCTCGATCTCGTTGGCGAGATAGCAGATGAAGCGGATGATCTCCTTCGCCAGATAATACCCGGGCGCGGATTTCGCGCCGAACAGATAGGTGCGCGGCGTGAAATCCATGTTGGGGTTCTCTTTGAGCGTCAGGTAGGTATCCAGAATATGCAGCGCGTTGAGATGCTGCCGCTTATATTCGTGCAGGCGCTTGACCTGCACGTCAAACAACGAATCGGGGTCGAGCGTCACGCCGTTCGCCTTGCGCACATATGCCGCCAGCCGCTCCTTGTTGCGGTGTTTGATGGCGGCGAATTCCTCGCGCGACGCGGCGTCGTCCGCGTACCGGCGCAGCCCGTCCAGTTCCGCCGCGTCCAGCTCAAACCCGTCGCCGATGCGCTTGGTGATAAACGCGCTCAGCTCGGGGTTTGCCTGACACAGCCAGCGGCGATGGGCAATGCCGTTGGTGACATTACAGAATTTATCCGGCATCACCGTGTACGCGTCGTGGAACACGGTCTGCTTAACGATCTCGCTGTGCAACTTGGACACGCCGTTGACCGCGTGCGACGCGGCGACGCAGAGATTCGCCATTTTGATCAGCCCATAGCTGATGATCGCCATGCGGCTGACCTTTTCGGTGTCGCCGTTTGTGCGCATCATCATATCCGCGCTGAAGCGGTCGTTGATCTCGCGCACGATTTGATAAATGCGCGGCAGACGCTGCCGGAACAGATCCTCCGGCCAGCATTCCAGCGCCTCCGCCATGACAGTGTGGTTGGTGTAGGCGACGGTGCGGGTGACGATGTTCCACGCCGCATCCCATCCGTAGCCGCACTCGTCCAGCATAATGCGCATCAGCTCGGGGATGGCGAGCGTCGGGTGGGTGTCGTTGATGTGGATCGCCGCCATGTCCGGCAGGTTGTCCAGCGTGCCGTACCGCTCGAGATGGCGGTGTACGATGTCCTGCACCGAGGCGGACACGAGAAAATACTGCTGTGACAGACGCAGCGATTTGCCCTCGCGGTGGTTGTCGGCGGGGTACAGCACCTGCGTGATGACCTCCGCCATCGCCTTTTGCTCCATCGCGCGCATATATTCCCCTTGATTGAACAGCGACATATCCATGCCCGGGGCGGTGGAACGCCACAGACGCAGGGTGGAAATGCCCTTGCCGTCCTTGCCCGCAACCATCAGGTCATACGGCTGCGCGATCACGACGGTGGCGTTCTGGTGCTCCACATGGTGATACCCGTCGCTCCACCATTCACGGATATTACCGTCGAAATACACGCGTTTCGCCAGTTCCGGACGCGGCAGCAGCCAGCTTTCGCCGCCGGGCAGCCAGAAATCCGGCATTTCGGTCTGCCAGCCGTCCACCAGCTTCTGGCGGAAAATGCCGTATTCGTACAGCAATGAATAGCCGATGGCGGGAATGCTCTGGGTCGCCAGACCGTCGAGGAAGCACGCCGCCAGCCGACCCAAACCGCCGTTGCCGAGACCCGCGTCGGATTCCAACTCATACAGCGTGTCCAGCTTGACACCGTACGGTGCCAGCGCTTTTTCGGCTTCTTCGGTCAAGTTGAGGTTGTACAGGGTGTTTTTGAGCGAACGCCCCATCAAAAATTCCATACACAGGTAATACACCTGTTTGGACTGTTGCTCGTTTGCGCGATGGATGAAATCCACGCGGCGGGTGCGCATTTGGTCGCGCAACACCAGCACCAATGCGTTGTAAAAGTTCTCGTTCGTCGCATCCTGCGGCTGTACGGAAAAATTATGCAGCAGCTTGGCTTCCAGCAAAGCCGACAGCGATGCTGCTTTCGGCGCGGCCGGCTTCACAGCCGCCGGCGCATTTTTCTCTTTTTTCATAATAAACCCAACCTTTCGTAAGGGCAACTGACAAACACTAGTAGCAATAGTATATACCGTTTACGCAAAAAATGCAACACCTTGTGTGCTTGGGGAAACAAAACAAAAACACCGCAACGCTGACGCGTGCGGTGCTTTTGTTTTGGCGTGCCTGGAGGGATTCGAACCCCCGACCTTTTGGTTCGTAGCCAAACACTCTATCCGGCTGAGCTACAGGCACATACTATTCTTTCAAACAGCATCAATGATTATATCGCGCTTTTTCCGAAATGTCAAGCCCCAATTCACAATTTTCCGCATTTTTTTGAAAAACCTCACTCCATGTTGCCTGTCAGCGTCATCACCGCCGCCAACGCCGCGAGCGGCGCCGTTTCACAGCGCAAAATCCGCTTGCCGAGCGTCG
>CAJKXG010000087.1 GCA_905203795.1 uncultured Oscillospiraceae bacterium
GACGGCGGACGCGATTGCAGAAAAATGGGCGTCTACGCCGAATGCGGAACTGAAATATGCCATCGCGAAAACGGAACTCGGCATGTCTGAGGAAGATGCCGTACTTTTCGCCGTTACAAGCGATGAGGATGTGAGCAACGAAGCAGTATTTGACAGATTTACGAAATCGAATGTCAGCAACGCCATGCGAAAGGAAATGACGGAAGACGAGTCGAGGAATTACCGCGCAATTCGTGCCTTATCAGGTGATGAAGCGGCGGAAATGTATCTGGACGAGCTTGCCCCGTCCTTGGCTGCGAGACCGTGGGAAAAGCTGGCGAAAGAAAGCCCTGTAGCCGCGTCGCTCATGTCTATCATGGATCAAGGCTTATCCGGCATTGCGATGGCTGAAAATGCGTTAAATTCCCTATCAGATCGCGGAATCAACCCATATTCCGGTATGAATCAACTGTCCATCGCTTCCGGCGCAATCCGATCCACGGTGGCAAACGATGTGATAGGCGGCGGCGCAGGAAGCGTCTTGTATCAGGCTGCTATGAGCGTCGGCGATATGGCGTTTTCCATGCTGGCAGGATGGGCGCTGTCAGCAGGAACTGCTACAACAGGCAGCATCCGCGCTATGATGCACAAAGCTCAGCCTATTATACAAGGTATCATGAGTTCATCCGCCGCAACATCTGCTACTATCAACGCGAAACAACGAGGTTTGACAGATGCACAGGCTCTGACGCTTGGCGTGATTGCCGGCTTTGCAGAGTACATCACAGAAAAATACAGCGTGGAAAAGGCGATAGCCGACCCGAAAAACGTAATTGGGTATTGGGTAAAAAACTATTTTACAGAAGGAATAGAGGAACCGGCATCCAACCTCCTGAACACGGTGGCAGATGTGTTGGTCGCGGGAGAAAAAAGCGAATGGCGGATGAATGTCAACTACTACATGCAGGAAAAAGGCATGAGCGAAAAGGACGCATTCGGTGCTGCTTTTGTGGACAAGCTGAAGGAACTCGGCATGGATTTCGTCGTCGGTTCTTTGGCAGGCGGCATCATGGCCGCGCCCGTGTCGATTTACACCGGCATCCAGAGGGCGCGAACAAAACGCGCCAAAAACGCAGGAGCACTGAACGTGTCGATCAAACGACCGGACGTTCAGGCGGAAAGCACGCAAAACGGCGATTTTAAAGCTGATGAGAGTAACTTGCCGTACGATCAGAAAACGCCGAATTTGGGCGTTTCTGATGAGAATACTGATAACTCAGTCGTATCGAATGCGGATACAGCTGTCAATGGTGAGTTGCAGTACGACTTTGAAAACAGCGACGTGTCCAGCTATACGAACGGGTATGACGTATCCGTTGAAGAGGACTGGGCGGCGCAAAACGCCAACACGGAAGGACGGCAAAACGTAACAAGCCTTTCCGAAATCGTGGAGGATATCAAAAATTCGTTCGGCGTGGCCATCAGCAAAGGGAAAATCAGACAAAGAGGTGCGCTCGGCATTTTCAAAACAAGATCGGAAGCCATTCGTACCCGCACGTCAAACGACGTGCCTGTCATTTCGCATGAGCTCGGTCACTATTTTGACAAGACATATTCTTTGCGTAATCTTCAATCTATGCAAACAGCATTAGATGTTCTGACAGAGACAGAGCCTGATTTTGCCGTTCAGTACACTAGACGAGAACTCGGAGGAGAAGCGATTGCTGAATTTGTGCGGCGATACATGACGGACAGAACGACCGCAAGGCAGGATTACGGTCAGTTTTACAATGATTTTGTTGAAAGACTTGGTGTAAAGGAAATCCGAAAGCTGGATGCTATCGCCGACAAAGTAAACGCCTATATGCGCGCGTCGGAATATGATCGCATGAGTGCTGCTGTTTCCACGTCGTCAGAGCACAGAAAGGCAATACGAAAAAGCGAAGGAACAAGACGTGCGGCAAAACGGATACTGAAATCCGTTAATACAGTCGTTTTTGACGATGCTTTGCCTATCAAAGACGTGAGCGATGAAGCATATCGTCAGTACTATCATGCGAAAAAGTCAAACGCTATAGCGGAAAACGGCATCATCAAAGGCGAATACATGGTGGCATTTGATCGTACGGCTGCGCCTATGCGCGACACGAACGGAAACATCATGTTTGACGAAAACGGCGAAACGATGATCGAAAAAACGTTGCAACAGGAGATTTCTCCTATTCTGACGGAAGACAGCAAAACAAACAGGCAGATCGAGAACGACTTCAGCTTGTATCTGGTGTGCCGTCGCGGACTGGAGCTTCCAGGGAAACGCGTATTTGCCGATCCGACGCTGGACACGCCTGAAGCGATGCAGAGACAGATCGACGCTTTGGAAGAAAAATATCCGAAATTCAGAGAAACGGCGGAAGATTTGTATCGATGGGAGAGAAGTTTGCTATACACATGGGGCGTTGAAACGGGTATCGTATCACGGGAAACTTTCAATTTGCTCGGAGAAAAGTACAAAGCGTACGTTCCTCTTCAACGTTTGATCGATCCGAAAAGCGGAAAAGCAAAGAAAAATTCAGGACAACCAATCAAATCTATCCACGGATCAGGTCTTGATATCATCCGCCCTATTGACAGCATCTCCGTAAACGCGCAACGGCTTGTGAGCATGTCGAACAGAAATGCTGTTCTGAGAACCGTAGGAGAAGCGGCTGATACGCAAGACGGACTTGGATCGCTGATTGAGCGTGTTCCTCCGGATGTCGTACAGAACAGCATATCCACAGACGCGCTTCTGAGAGCAATGGACAACGCAGGAATAGAGCACCAAAACGGTCTTGATGTCGTGGAATGGCTGAATGCCAACTACGGAAATAGATTGTACGAATACGGCGTAAGCCGCACGCAAAGTCCGGACATCGTCACGGTGATGAACGGATCTCAGCGAACCTATTATCAAGTTCACGACAAGGCGCTGCTGGATGCTCTTTCTCAGCTGAATCCTACCACTGTCAGCATGGTTTTAGAGGGAGCAAATCATATCAACCGATATTTCAAGTTACTTACGACAGGCGCTAACTTTGTATGGAATATCACGAAAAATCTGGCTGCCGATTTTCAAACAGCCTTTGTAAACTCGACGGAAAATAACCTTTTTAAATTTTGTGCGCAGAGCGTAAGGGCTTTTTGTGAGGTTGTAGGAAACAGCATAGGATATAAAGCCTACAAAGCGGCAGGCGGCGGATATTCCTCCTATATCGGTCAAAATACAAAGTCAATCGAAACGCTGACAAACGAATTGTTTGACACGAGCGCAGGAACAGTCAAAGGAAAGCTGCAAAGCTTAGTGGAAAAAATCGAATCGTTAAACAACGCTATCGAGCAGACACAACGGTATGCGGAAAACAAACGTGCGCTCGCACTCGGATACAGTCCTGCGGACGCTGTGTATGCCGCTGACGAGATCACGACCAATTTCGGAAGAAGCGGACGTCTGACAAAAGAGGTAGACAAGGTAGCCGCTTATACAAATGCCGCTGTACAGGGTTTGTATCGTGAAATTCAGCAATGTAAGAATCATCCACTTGGATTTACATTAAAATGTACGATACCGGCTATCCTTCTGGCTGCCTTGGTTCACGGATGGAATTCCGGTATGAAAGGAGAAGAAGGAGAGGAGGAATACCGCAAACTATCCACGCATCAAAAAAACAATTACTACTGCTTTTACACAGGAGACGGGAAATTCACGAAGATCACAAAAGCGAGGTCTTTGTCGATACTGGAAAGCCTTTTTGAACGCGCATGGGAATCTTTTGCACAGAAAAATCCGGATGCCTGGAAAGATATCGACGACTACATTTTGACGAACCTGAATCCTGTCGGAAGCAACCCCATCATCAGCACGATGAACGACATAATCAAAAACGAGAGTTTCTCCGGATCGTCGATCGTTCCGAAAAATATGGAATCGCTTCCTGATAAAGAGCAATATGACGGTAACACGACGTATCTTGCTCGTATGATCGGAAATTTCACGGGATGGTCGCCTATGAAGATCGATTACGCAATCGATCAGACGACAGGTATTCTAGGTGATCTAAACAAGATGATCGCACCTACAGAAAGCAGTTCTGAATTTTTTGAAAAGCTTCAGGACACCTTGGGGCGTGCCAACCTGAGGGCGGACGCCGCCTATTCTACCGATGCGCTGAACGTCTTATACGACGAACGGGATTCTCTTGAAAAGAGGAAAAATTCGATTCAAAACAAAGACTATGAAGCAGCCGGTTCGTACAAGGCATACAGCGCCATTCTGAATACGATTTCCGACATAACGAAATACGGGAAAGCCAATGGGGAGGAACGCGCATGCAGACTTCTTGCGAGAGACGAAGCCGTTCGATTCCGTGAAACGTTTTCGTCAGATGATGCTTTGACAGAACTGTATCAAAGGACGTCTGAAGAAGGCGTGTTCCCGTATCGTTCGTTCAAAACTGAGTTTTCATACGACGGTGAAAAATACGCGATACATCCGACGGACGTTATATCCATGATGGACGATTACAATGACGCTGTGGAAGACGCTTATGCGGATGTGATGGAAATGGGTCTTTCCGATAAGGAAACGGTCGCCGCTCTTTTGAAAGCGAAGGACGATATATACGAAAGTGTAAAAGCGAAATATGCAGCGATCTCGTTGGGAGAATGTGATGAAGAAGCGCCGATTGCCACAAATTCCTGCGGACTTTCTGACGGACAATACGCCGTGTATCGTTCCATATTGTCCGGAATAGAAGCCGACAAGGACGAGGACGGCAAAACGATCAGCGGGTCGAAGAAAAAGAAGGTATGCGAAGCAATCGACGAGTTTTGCGACGAACACGGTCTTTCGAGGGAAGTGAAATATCGGCTGTATGCGGCGGAAGGGTATGGTGAGAGCAGTGTAAACGAAGTGGACTGGTTTCGTGCGAGCGATCAGCGTTCAAGCTATTGGGATGATCTGTGGAAGAAAAAAAAGGAGTGACCAACATGCAGAGAACCATCACCTTTACGGTGGATGCGACCGGCGGCATCTCCCCTGCCGCGCCGCAGTATGCCGGCGTACAGGGAGAGGACAAGGCGACGGCGGTGCTGTTTGATTTGTCGGCGTGGAGCGGTGAGAATTATTTCTACCGCGCGGAGTATGTGTCCGGCGCAGGGCAGGGCGACACGACTGACGTCTTAGTGCCGGACAGCGAAAACAAGGTATCTGTTCCGCTGCTGAAAAGCTGGACGACAGACGGCGGTCGCGCGGTGGTGCGTCTGGTCGCGTCTGTCGCCGTGCAGGACGGCGAATATCAGACAGTGATGTCGGTGGATGCGCCGATCTATTACCGCTCGAAAGAGGAAATGACGGGGCTGCCGGAAGGGACGGACGAAACGGGGCTGACGCATCTGATCCTGTCCGCGCACGAAGCCGCCGACGAAGCGAATGCGGCGGCGGAAGGTGCCAATGCGGCGGCGGAACGTGCGGATACGGCGATTGAGGCGGCAAATGAGGCGGCTGGAAAAGCGCTTGCGGCAGAAGTGCTCGCCAACAGCGCCGGTGCGGCTGCGAGTGCATCCGCGTCTGCCGCCGACACGTCGTCTGCTGCTGCCGATGCGGCGGCGTTGGCAGCCAACAAAACCGTGGATGAGATCGAAAAGATGCTGGCGGATGGGGTGTTCGACGGCGCTGCTTCGGCTGTCAAGGCGACGAATGTGGTGCTGACCACGACCTCGGGCGGCAATCGGTTTTACGAGATCACGCTCGATCTGCCCGCCGATCACGACGCGCC
>CAJKXG010000088.1 GCA_905203795.1 uncultured Oscillospiraceae bacterium
GTGCTATTTGAAAAAAAGTAACGATGGAAAATTGAAAATCATTCCTCTGGGCGGTCTCAATGAGATCGGCAAAAACATCACCATGTTCGAGTACGGCGACGACGCGTTCCTGATCGACTGCGGCATGGCGTTCCCCGACGACGAAATGCTCGGCGTGGACATCGTGCTGCCGGATTTTACGTATGTGGAGAAGAATCGCGACCGCATTCGCGGCATCGTGCTGACCCACGCGCATGAGGATCACATCGGCGGGCTGCCGTATCTGCTCAAACAGATCAATCTGCCCATCTACGGCGCGCGGCTGACACTGGCGCTGGTCGAGTCCAAGCTGAAAGAGCACGGACTGGCGGGCAAGGTGAAGCTCAATGTGGTGGAGCCGGGCGATGTGGTGCCGTTCGGTGCGGTGTCGGTGGAATTCATCCCCGTCAACCACTCCATCCCCGACGCAATGGCGCTCGGCATCAAGACGCCGCTCGGGTATGTGGTGCACACCGGCGACTTCAAAATCGACTGCACCCCCATTTCGGGGCGGATGATCGACCTCGCGCGTTTCGGCGAGCTGGGCAAGCAGGGCGTGCTGGCGCTGATGGCGGATTCCACCAACGCGGAGCGCCCGGGCTATACGCCGAGCGAACGGGTGGTGGGCGAAAGCTTTGCCAATCTGTTCAAAAAGGCGGAGAATAAGCGCATCATCATCGCGACCTTCTCCTCCAACCTGTACCGTATCCAGCAGATCATCGACGCGGCGATCAAGGACGACCGCAAGGTGGCGGTGTCCGGCCGCAGCATGATCAATTTCGTCACCATCGCGACCGAACTGGGCTATCTGCATCTGCCCGAGGGGCTGATGGTGGATATCGACCTGATCAATCGGTATCCCAAGGATAAAATGATCATCATCACCACCGGCAGTCAGGGCGAGCCGATGTCGGCGCTGACCCGCATGGCGTTCTCCGACCACCGCAAGGTGGAAGTCGGACCGGACGACTACATCATCATTTCCGCCACGCCCATTCCCGGCAACGAAAAAGCGGTCGGGCGCGTGGTCAACGAACTGATGAAGCGCGGCTGCGATGTGGTGTACGAAAAAATGTACGACGTGCACGTGTCGGGACACGCCTGCCGCGAGGAACTGAAGATCATACAGGGGCTGACCAAGCCGAAGTTCTTTATCCCCGTGCACGGCGAGCAGAAGCACCTGCACAAGCACGCGGAGCTGGCGATCTCCATGGGCATGGATCCGAAAAACGTGCTGATTGCCGACATCGGCAAGGTGATCGAGATCACCGATACCAAGATGGAAGTCGTCAACAGCGTGCAGGCGGGTCGCGTGCTGGTGGATGGGCTGGGCGTCGGCGATGTGGGCAGCATCGTGCTGCGTGACCGCAAGCATCTGGCGGAGGACGGCTTGATCGTGGTGGTCGCGTCCATTGATCCGCGCGCCGGCTATATCGCGTCCGGACCGGACATCGTGTCCCGCGGGTTTGTGTATGTGCGCGAATCCGAGCAGTTGATCGAGGACGCGCGGGTGCTGGCACGCAATGTGCTGACCGATTGCTGCGCGACCCATGCGTATGATTGGACGACCATGAAAACGCGGCTGCGCGATGAGCTGTCCCGCATGGTGTTCCAGCGGACCAAGCGCAGCCCGATGATCCTGCCGATCATCATGGATGTATAAATCGGCATTGACACAAGCGCGAAGGAGGAGAACGCGTTGAAAAAACGATCGTTCTGGAGCGTAACGCCCGCCATCCTCGTGATGGCGGCGGCGTTGCTGGCTGTCGTGGCCGCCAGCCTGTTTTGGGATATTCGCGTGTTCTGCGCGGAGCTGGCGGTGGCGGCGGCGGTGCTTTTGTTTGTAGGGCTGCGGCTGCGGCGGCTGCGGCAGGATGTGGCGCGCTATATCGGCCGCATCGTCGATGCGCTCGACCATTCCGAACAGGCGGCGCTGGCGCAGTTTCCGCTGCCCGCCGTCGTGATTTCGGATAAAGACGAGATCCTGTGGTACAACGACTCCTTCCGCGGACAGGTGCTGGACGGCGCCGAGGTGTACGGCTGTCCCGCCGGCACGGTAACGGGCGGCGCGCCGATGCGGGATATCCGCAAAAAGAAGCAGACGGAGATTTTGCTCAACGACCGCCGTTATACGGTGTTTGTGGGCAGTCTCGGCGTGCGGGAAAGCACGCTGTATATGTTGTATTATGTCGATGTGACGCGTCTGAAGGAGATCGAGCGGGAATACGAGCTGAGCCGTCCCGCCGTCGTGACCGTCTACATAGACAATGTGGAAGAGCTGATGCAGAATGTGCGGGACAGCGAACGCGCGCAGGTCATCGGGCGGGTGGAAACGCTGCTGGAGGACTGGGTGTCCGCCGGAACGGGCATTCTGCGGAAATACAACAGCGATCGGTTCCAGATCGTGATGGAGCAGCGGCAGCTGCAACGGGCGATCAACAGCAAATTTGATATTCTCGACCGTGTGCGGGCGCTGCCTGTCGAGGGCGTGTCCGGCGGTTTGACGCTGTCCATCGGCGTCGGGCAGGGCGAGACGCTGCGCGAAAGCGAAAGCATGGCGCGGCAGGCCATTGATATGGCGCTCGGGCGCGGCGGCGATCAGGCGGCGGTCAAAACGAAAAACGGGTTCGATTTCTACGGCGGCGTGTCCAAGGGCGTGGAAAAGCGCACCAAGGTGCGCACCCGCGTGGTCGCGTCCGCTTTGCAGGAGCTGATCGAGGGCAGCGACAATGTGATCCTGATGGGACACGGGTTTTCCGATCTCGATTGTGTCGGTTCCTGCGCGGCGCTGGCGGTGCTGGCGCGCAGCATGGGCAAGCCCGCGTTTGTAGCGGTGTCGCATGCGCGCTCGCTGGCAAAGGAGTTGCTCGAGCGGTATGAGCAGGCGGGACGCGGCGATCTTTTCGTGGAGCCGGATGAGGCGCTGACGGCGGTGGGGGAGCGCACGCTGCTCATCGTGACCGACACGCACAACCCCAAAATGCTCGAAAGTCCGGAAGTGTATGAAGCCGCCAAAACGGTGGTCGTCATCGATCACCACCGCAAAATGGTGGAGCATATCGACAACGCGATGATCTTTTATCACGAGCCGTACGCCAGTTCCGCGTCGGAAATGGTGGCGGAACTGCTGCAATATATGGGAGATGCGCGGGTGGCGCGTCCGGAGGCGGAGGCGCTGCTGGCGGGCATCATGCTGGATACCCGCAGCTTCGTGATGAAGTCGGGTGTGCGCACCTTCGAGGCGGCGGCGTACCTGCGTCGGCAGGGCGCGGACACGGTGGAGGTCAAACGCCTGTTTGCGGGCAGCATGGAGACCTATCGCCGCAAATCCGAGCTGATCTCCCATGCCGAGCTGTATCACGGCATGGCGATCGCGGCGATGGAGCAAACCGACGGCGATTGGCGTATCGCCGCGGCACAGGCGGCGGACGAATTGCTGTCCATCAAAGGGGTGGACGCGGCGTTCACGCTGTTTTGCAGCGGAGACCCGTCTCGCGGAGACCGCGCCGTGAATATTTCGGCACGGTCGTTCGGCGCGTTCAATGTGCAGCTTGTGATGGAAGCCATCGGCGGCGGCGGGCACTTGAATATGGCGGGTGCGCAGCTTCGGGGTGTGAGCATGGAAGAAGCCTTGCAACGGCTGAGGACTGAGATCGACCGGCAGCTCGAGGAGCGCAGCCGTTCACTGGCGGCGCAGGCAAAAGCAGATATTGTATAATACGACCAGATCAACATAAAGGAGAGACAGACCATGAAAGTGATTTTGAAACAGGATGTTCGCGGACAGGGCAAAAAAGGCGAACTGATCAACGTGTCGGACGGCTATGCCCGCAACTTTTTGTTCCCGCGCGGCTTGGCGGCGGAGGCGGATTCGCAGGCGCTGAACGAGCTGAAAAATCGCGAGGAATCCGCGCGGTTCCACGCGGAGCAGGAGAAAAAGATCGCACTGGAGACCGCCGCGCAGTTGAAGGATAAATCGGTCAAGGTGACGGCGAAGGCGGGACAGGGCGGACGGTTGTTCGGTTCTGTCACCACCAAGGAAGTCGTGGAAGCGCTCAAGACACAGTACGGCGTGGAAGTGGACAAACGCAAGATCTCCATGGCGGACATCAAAGCGTTTGGCACATACGAGGCGGAGATCAAGCTGCACGCGGGGATTTCCGCCAAGATCGCGGTCGTCGTCAGCGAGTAACGTATAAAAGAGGAAACAGCCATGCCGGACAACAACACGACCTATCAGGACGCGCTGGATCTGCCGTACAGTCTCGAGGCGGAGCAGGCGGTGCTGGGCGCGATCCTGCTCGATCCGCGTAGCATCGACAACGTGGGCGACACCCTGCGGGAGGAACATTTTTACCTGCCGGAGCATCAGGCGATCTATCGGGTGATGTGCGCCAAAAATCTGTCGGGCAATCAGACCATTGATTTCGTCACCGTGCTGGAAGCGCTCAAATCCGAGGGCTTTTTCGCCGGTGAGGATGGCAAGGCGTACCTGCTCAAGCTGGTGCAGATCGTGCCCTCCATCTCCAATATCGCCCACTACGCCCGCATCATCCGCGAAAAATACACGGTGCGGTCGCTGATCCGCATCAGCCGCGAGATCACGGAAGCGGCGCTGGACCCGGGCGTGGATGCGCAGACGCTGATCGACAGCGCAGAACAGAAAATCTTCGAGATCCGCCAGTCGCGGGATGTGAGCGGACTGGTGTCTATTCGCGATGTGATCGTGCAAAACTACGATACATTCACCAAAATGAGCTCGCCGGAACTGCGAGCCGATTATGTCGGCATCCCCAGCGGCATTTCGGCGCTGGACGCGATCACCACCGGACTCAACCGCTCCGATCTGATCATCGTCGGCGCGCGTCCCGGCATGGGCAAGACCAGCTTCGTGCTGAATCTGGCGCGCAACGTGGCGGCGCAGGGCAAAACGGTGGCGGTGTTTTCGCTGGAAATGTCGCGGGAGCAGCTTGTCAACCGCCTGCTGTCCTCCGAAGCAAAGGTGTCCAGCAAAAAGCTGCGCACCGGCAATCTGAGCAACGACGAGTGGGCGCGTATCGGCATGGGGGCGACGGCGCTGTACGATATGCCGATCTTTTTGGACGACACCTCCAACATCACCGTGCCGGAAATGAAGGCGCGGCTGCGCCGTATGGCGAGGGTGGATTTTGTGGTGGTGGACTATCTGGGCCTGATGCATTCGCCCCGACGCATCGAAAACCGCGTGCAGGAGATCAGCGAGATCACCCGCAGCCTGAAGATCATGGCGAAGGAACTCAATGTACCGCTGATGGTGTGCGCACAGCTTTCGCGCGGGACGGAAAAGCAGGCCAATCACCGTCCCGGTTTGTCCGATCTGCGGGATTCCGGCTCGATCGAGCAGGACGCGGATCAGGTGCTGTTCATCTATCGGGACGAATACTATAAAAATGAAAAAGAAGATCCGACGCAGACCGAGATCGGCACGTCGGAGATCATTGTCGCCAAAAACCGTCACGGCGAATTGGGCGAGGTCAAGCTGGCGTTCCAGGGCGAGTTCACCCAGTTCACCAGTCTGGAGCTGCAACGCGATGGCTGATGTGTTGCGGGAAAAGGCGCTGACGGCGATCACGCGCGAGCGAATGCTGGCGGCGGGCGACCGCGTGCTGGTCGCGTTTTCGGGCGGGGCGGATTCCGCCGCGCTGCTGCATGTGCTGTG
>CAJKXG010000089.1 GCA_905203795.1 uncultured Oscillospiraceae bacterium
GAGACGCGGGAGGTATCCGCGTTTCCCCTTGTGGTTTTATAACAGCCGTTTACGCCTTGAGCAGCGCTTCCACCGCGTTCACGGCGGGATCAATGTCCTCACACACCACGCGCTCGATCTCACCGCTGTCGCACAGACGGGCGATATCCGCATTCATCGGCAGCTCCGCCAGCAGCGGCAGTCCCATCTCAACGGCGGATTTTTCAAAATCCGCCTGCTCGCCGAACAGGGCAATGCGTTTGCCGCAGTCGGGGCAGATGACACAGCTCATATTTTCCACCATGCCCAGCACGGGGATGTTCAGCATTTCGGTCATCTTGTACGCCTTGCCGACCACCATCTGCACCAACGATTGCGGCGTGGTGACGATGACGGCGCCGTCCACCGGCACCGACTGATACACCGTCAGCGGCACATCGCCCGTGCCCGGCGGCATATCGATCAGCAGTACATCCAATTCGCCCCAGGCGACGTCCGTCCAAAACTGCGTGACCGCGCCCGCCAGCACAGGACCGCGCCAGACGACCGGCTGATCCTCATGCTCCAGCAACAGGTTGATGGACATCACCTTGATGCCCATATGCGTTTCTTCCGGCAGGATGCCCAGTTCGTTGGCGCGCGCCTTGCGCGTGATGCCGAACGCTTTCGGGATGGACGGACCGGTGATGTCGGCGTCCAAAATGCCGACCTTGTAGCCGCGCCGCGCCAGCATGACCGCCAGCAGCGCCGTGACAGAGGATTTGCCCACGCCGCCTTTGCCGCTGCCCACGGCAACCACTTTACGGATGGTGCTGTAGGCGTTCAGCTGGGCGCGCGGGTCTCTTTCGGAGCAGCTTTCGGAGCAACTGCTGCAATCGTGGGTACATTCGCTCATGGTAATCGACCTTTCTGAATTGATATGCGAGGAAAATGCTATCGCTCTTCGCGGAAATAGGCAGTGCCGAGACTGGCAGGGGGCTGTTCTTCGCGCTTTTTGCGCAGACTGGTGATCACCAGCACGATGATTGTGACCAGATACGGCAGGATCTTGAAAATCTCCTGCGTGCTGCGGTTCAGCCCGGGAATATAGAGGTAGACGATATACAGCCCGCCGAACAGGATCGAGCCGAGGATACCGATATTCGGCTTCCACAGCGCGAAGATCACCAGCGCGATGGCGAGCCAGCCGCGGTCGCCGAAACCGCCGTTGGTCCATGCGCCGCCCGTGTAGTCCATGACAAAATACAAGCCGCCGAGTCCGGCGATCGCGCCGCCGATGCAGGTGGACAGGTATTTATATCGCGTGACATTGATGCCGGCGGCATCGGCGGTGGCGGGGTTTTCCCCGACGGCGCGCAGATTCAGTCCGACGCGGGTGTGATTCAGCACCCAAGAGGCGATGAGCGAAATGATGATCGCCAGATACGCCAAAAAGCCGAAGGAGAGGAAGGTGCTACCGAACAAACCGAGCTTATCGGCAAAGGGGAGAGTCGCCTTGAAGCTTTTTCCCGTCTGGATCAGCGAGATCGAGCCGCCTTCGCCGAACAGGCTGGACAGCGAACCGCCGAAAAAGTTGCCGATACCGACGCCGAAGGTGGTCAACGCCAGACCGGTCACGTTCTGGTTGGCGCGCAGGGTGATGGTCAGGAAGCTATAGATCAGTGCCAGCAGCGCCGAACCGAGCAGAGAAGCCACAAACGGGATGAGAAATGCGAGAAACGCGTTCGGGTGGGCGGTGGAGCGCTCGTAGAAGAACGCGGCGATCACGCCGGAGATGCCGCCCATATACATGATGCCCGGAATACCGAGGTTTAAGTTGCCCGATTTTTCGGTGATGATCTCGCCGGTCGAACCATACAGCAGCGGAATTCCCTGAATGATGGCCTGTTTGATAAACATGCAGATGGTCGCGATCATTTTGAACCCTCCCTCTTGACGCGGAAGTTGATCTTATAGTTCACAAAGAACTCGCAGCCGATGATGAAGAACAGGATGATGCCGGTGAGGATATCCGCCACACTTTCGTTGAGACGGAAGGTGGTGGCGATCGAACCGGCGCCGCATTGCAAAAAGACGATCAAGAAAGAGGTCAGCACCATGATGAACGGGTTGAACTTTGCCAGCCACGACACCATGATCGCCGTGAAGCCCTGTCCGCCGGCCGTATTGGTGGAGATCGTGTGATCCGTGCCCGCGACCAGCAGGCAGCCCGCCACACCGCACAGCGCGCCGGACAGGATCATCGTGCGCATGATGACCTTTTTGACGTTGATGCCGATGTACCGCGCGGTATTCTCGCTTTCGCCCACGACCGCGATCTCATAGCCCTGTTTGCTGTATTTCAGATAAATGTACATGACAACGGTCAGAATCAGCACGATGAGGATGTTGAGGAGATATTTTTGCCCGCCGATCGTCGGCAGCCAGCCGCCTTTTGTGGCGGAATTGATGATGCCGACCGTGTTGGAGCCTTTCGGGTTTTCCCAGAAGGTGATGGAGTAGGACACGAGCTGGATCGCCACATAGTTCATCATCAGCGTGAACAGCGTCTCGTTGGTGCCCCAGTTGGCCTTGAAAAACGCCGGAATCAGCGCCCAGATGATGCCGCCGGCGATGCTGGCCAGCAAAATCACCAGCAGCAACAGCGGCGTCGGCAGCGAATTGCCGAAATAAATCATGCAGGCGGCGGTGAGCAGACCGCCCATCAGCACCTGTCCCTCCGCGCCGATGTTCCAGAAGCGCATCTTGAATGCGGGAGTCACCGCGAGGGCGATGCACAACAGCATGGCGGTTTTTTGCAGGGCAAACCAGATTTTCCGCTGCGTGCCGAAGGTGCCCTTAAACATCGCCACATAGACCTGCACCGGATTATAGCCGGTCAACAGGACGATCACCAGTGCGCAGACCACCAGCGCGAACAGGATCGCCACGACACGGACGAGCCACGATTTCCACCAGACCATGCTGTCGCGTTTGGTGATATGAATCAGCGGTTCGCGCGTTTGTTTTTTCGTCTGTGTCATTGCTCCGCACCTCCGTTCGATTTGGTCATCAGCAGACCGATTTCTTCTTTCGTGGCGGTTCGACCGTCCACGATACCGGTGACACGCCCCGAGCCGATGACCATGATGCGGTCGCACAGCTCGATCAGCACGTCCAGATCCTCGCCCACAAAGATCACGGCGACGCCGTTTTCTTTTTGTTGATTGAGCAGGTGATAGATCGTATACGAGGAGTTGATGTCCAGTCCGCGGACCGGATATGCCGCCATCAGCACGGTGGGCGATGCGGCGATCTCGCGCCCGACCAGTACCTTCTGCACGTTGCCGCCGGAAAGACGGCGCACCGGCGTGTTGGCACTGGGGGTGACGACCTCCAGTTGTTCAATGATCTTGTCCGCCAGCGTTTTCGGGGCTTTCCGCTCGAGGAAAAGGGATTTTCCTTGGCGATAACTGCGCAGCATCATGTTGTCCACGATGTCCATATTGCCGACCAGCCCCATGCCGAGCCGATCCTCCGGCACAAAGGAGAGACGAACCCCCAGCTCTCGAATCTGCAACGGGGTCTTGTCGCAAAGGTCGTCGGTGACGCCGGTTTTGGGGTCGTGATAGAGGATCTGCCCGTTTTCCAGATGCTGCAACCCCGCGATCGCTTCCAGCAATTCGCGCTGTCCGCTGCCCGCGATGCCCGCAATGCCCAAAATCTCTCCCGACCGCACGGTGAAGGACACGTCGTCCAGCAGCTTGATTCCCTCACGGTTCAGGCAACTGATATGCTGCACCTCCAACCGATCGACGGGATCAATCGGTTCGCTGCGGGCGATGTTGAGACTGACTTTTTTGCCGACCATCATTTCGGTCAGCGCCATTTCGTCGGTGGCGGCGGTTTCCACCGTCCCGATGTATTCGCCTTTGCGCAGCACCGCCACGCGATCGGACAGCGACAGCACCTCGTGCAGCTTATGCGTGATGATGATGATGGCTTTGCCGTCGTCTCGCATGCAGCGCAAAATGTCAAACAGTTTTTCGGTTTCCTGCGGCGTCAGCACCGCTGTCGGTTCGTCCAGAATCAGAATATCCGCACCGCGATAGAGCACCTTGATGATCTCCACCGTCTGTTTTTCCGATACCGACATGTCGAACACCTTTTTTTCGGGGTCGATCTCAAAGCCGTATCGCTCACAGATGGCGCGCACGCGGGCGACCGCTTTTTTCTTGTCGTAGCGCCCGTTTTCCTTCAGACCGAGCACGATGTTTTCCGTGGCGGTAAACACATCCACCAGCTTGAAATGCTGATGGATCATGCCGATCTTATAATCGAATGCCTCTCGCGGCGAACGGATGACGACTTCCTGCCCGTCGATCAGAATACGACCTTCATCCGGAAAATAAATGCCGGAGATCATATTCATCAGGGTGGTTTTGCCGCTGCCGTTTTCACCGAGGATCGAAAGAATCTCGCCCTTGTGCACAGTCAGACTGATGTCTTTATTCGCTACGACATTGCCAAAGCGCTTGGTGATGTGCTGCAATTCGATGGCTGCATGAACGCTCACGCTGTCTCCTCCTCAGTCTCGAATAAAATACCTATCAACAAACAAGTTGCGGCGGAGCAACTGTGTGCTCCGCCGGCAAACATACAGGGGTCAATCAGTTTTCGGGGAAAACACCGGTGATGCCGTCCACCGCAAAGGCAAAGTACGGCGCCGAGCGCATTTCGGATTCATGGAAATATCCGTCGAATACCGCATTGGTGTCCGGCTCGTATTTGTCATCCGGAATGACGTCCGCTTTGGTGCCTTCCGCCATCGGCTGACCGCCGACCGTGAAGGTGGAGGTGTCGAACACGTGCAGCTCACCGGACGCCAGCTTCTCTTTCGCAGCGTCGATCGCTTCCTGCGTGCCCTTCGCAGCAACCTTCTCATTCAGCTCGGTCAGCAGGACGGCGCCCTCTTTCATGGTCGCGCAGTAGTCCGCTTCCACCGTCTTACCGTCGCGCGCCGCTTCGATGATCTTCTTCATGTAGGGCTCCCACGAGATCTTGGAGGAGATCAGTGCGGTGTTCGGACCCATGGAAATGGTGTTGACATTATACGCCACGTTCGGCACACCGGCTTCTTCGCACGCCTTGGGAGCGCCTTCGGAGTCCGCATGCTGGCTGATCAGCTTGCAGCCGGCTTGGATCAGGGCGTTGGCCGCTTCTTTTTCGGCGGCGATGTCAAACCAAGAGTTGGTGTATTTCACATCCATCGTGACGGTGGGGCAAACGGATTTGGCGCCCAGATAGAAGGAAGTGAAACCGGAGATCACTTCGGCATACGGGAACGCGCCGACATAGCCCATTTTGGCTTCTTCCGCGCTGAACGAACCGGCTTCGATCATCTCGTTGAGCTTCATGCCCGCGGCGATGCCCGCCAGATAACGACCTTCATAGATCGAGGCAAACGCATTGTGGAAGTTCGGCAGATTCTTGGTCTGCGCGCTGGTGCCGGTCGCATGATAGAACTGCACGTTCTTGAATTCCTCGGCCGCCTGGATCATGTAAGGCTCATGACCGAAGCTGTCCGCAAAGACCACCGTGCAGCCGGAGTCCACCAGATCGGCGGCGGCTTGATAGCATTCATCGGATTCCGGAATGTTGGTCTTGAACATGACCTGATCGTCGGTCATGCCGAGCGCTTTCTGAGCCGCTTTCGCAGCGTCCATAAAGTTCTTGTCGTAGGTGGAGTTCT
>CAJKXG010000090.1 GCA_905203795.1 uncultured Oscillospiraceae bacterium
CGCCTTTGGGTGAAAGTGGAAAGTGGATCGCGAGCGCCGTGCTGACAGATTGGCAATCACCAGATACGCGTGCTGCCGACCGCAGGTCCGCCGTACAACTTGACAAAACATGATCCGTTTGCTACAATTCTTTTATTAAATTCGCCACATGAAAGGACGATCCTGATGAGCACGCGGCTAAAACAAATTTTTGACAAATGGCGGGCGGACGACAGCCGCCAGATCCGCATCATGACCTTCAGCGCGAGCGACAGCCAGTTCGGCAACCACACCCGCGCGCGTCCCAACTGGTTCCACTGGCTGGAAAAAACACTGCGGTCGGACAAACCGCATTTCATCATGCTCAACGCGTCGATCGGCGGCAACTGCGTGCGCGATCTGTGCGGGCGGTTCGAGCGGGACGCCGCGCCGCTGAAGCCCGATCTCGTGTTCATCGACATGGGCGGCAACGACGCCAATGTGCCGGTGATGCCGGACGAGTTCCGTGAAAAACTGACGTATCTTTGCAAGCGCGTGCAGGAATGGGGCGGCATTCCCGTGCTGCAAACGCTGTATACGCCCGTGCTGACCACGTTTTCGGCGCAGTATCAGGAATTGTTCCCGCAGCTCATGCAGCTCAACCGCGATGTTGCGGCGGAACTGGGTATCCCCTGCATCGACATCGAGCGCTATTTCCACCCCTACTACGACGCCGCGCCGGAGGAGTACACGCGTGAAATCATGGTGGACACCATCCACGTCAACGAAGTAGGCAACGCTGTATGGGGCTGCATCGTCGCAGACGAGTTGGGACTTCCCCGCCCCGATCTGGCGGATATGCACGACGAAGTCATGCGGCAGTTGGAGAAGATACAGGGATATATGAAGTAAACAAGACACAGAAACGCCGTGAGACGATCGTCTCACGGCGTTTTCTCTTGCATCAATTCGGCACGTACAATTGATGATACGGGTTGCCGGAATTGGGGCGGAGGACGAAGAAATCCTCTTTTTCAAACGCGCCTTCACACGCACCGAAGCGCTCGCAATACGCGTGGATATACGGACGGATCTCCGCAAAATCCTCATCGGTGGCGGGTTGCGCCACCACCTGCTCCGGCAGATCGGGCGGCAGGGTATCGGTGCGCAGCACGATCTTGCCGCCGTGCATGCCCGTACCGCAGAAATTGCCGACCGGCACGCCGTCCACGCCGATGCCCAGCACCAAAATCAACCCGCCGGCCTGATATTCGCCCAGAAAACTGCCGCATTTGCCGCCGATGACCAACACCGGCACTTTCTCTTTATACTGCTTCATATGGATGCCCGCGCGATAGCCGGCATCGCCCTTGACATAGATCGCACCGCCGCGCATCGCATAGCCGACCGCATCGCCGGTGTTGCCGTGGATGGTGATGCTGCCGTCGTTCATCGTGTCACCGGTCGCGTCCTGCGCATTGCCGTACAACACGATGTCGGTGCCGTCGAGATACGCGCCGAGCGCGTTGCCGGGCGTTCCCTCCAGCACGACTGTTTGCCCGCTGCTGCCGCAGGCAACATACCGTTCACCCATCACTTGTTGTGCCTTCATGCGGTTTGCCCTCCCAACATCGTCTTACGATTTTTCTTCTTAAACGCCATCAACTGCGGCTTCTCGCACACTAACTCGAAATCAATCTCGTCCAGCGGCGTGCGGTTACGGATCAGCGACGTATAAATGCCGGCGCGCTCGACATCGCCGATGAGAATATAGCCCTTGAGCAGATTGCCCTCAAAAAACAGCTTTTTATAGCTGTCCTCGCGGATATCCTCGTACACCTCACCGGTGTAGCTGCCCGCCGTCAGGATATGCAGACCGGCGAAACCGATCGCGTTCATCGGGATGGCGTTGGTGAAATCGGCGGGATGTCCCGCCATGGTTTCGCCCGCGCAGTACCCCTGCATATAGGCGTTGGGCAGCAACGCCAGAATGCGGCGTTGGTCGCAGGAAATGTCGTAACTTTCGGTGCAGTCGCCCGCTGCGTACACGTGCGGCAGACTGGTGTGCCCGAACGCGTCGATGACGATGCCGCGGTTGACGTCGCCGCCCGCGTCCGCCACCAAAGCGGTGTTCGGACGCACACCCACGGCAATGACCAGCACATCAAACGTCAGCGTCCCGCCGGTTTTCAGCGTGGCCGTGCCGCCGTCGAACGCGGCAACCGAATCGCCGAGGATAAAGGACACGCCCTGTTTTTCCAGATGCCGCTGCACCATCGCCGCACCGTCCGCGTCGAGGATGCTGGGCAGGATGCGGTCGGCGAGATCGACCACCGTCACCGAGCCGACGCGATCCCAAATGCCCTCCGCGCATTTTAACCCGATCAAACCCGCGCCGACGATCAGCACGCGGCTGTTTTCGTCGATCGCACCGTCCAGCGCGTGCGCGTCGTCCAGCGACATAAAGGTGAACGCTTTCGGCACGGTATCCAGTCCCGCCATCGGCGGCACAAACGGACGCGAACCGGTCGCGACCATCAATTGATCGTACGGCACACACGTTCCGCTCGCCAGTTCCACCGTCTGCGCATCTTTGTCGATGCGGGTGACGGTTTCGCCGAACATCGTCGTGCAACCGGTTTTCTCATAAAAATCATCCGGGCGGTATTTCATGCGTTGCTCGTCGGTTTTGCCGAGCAGCAGATACGAAATGAGCGGACGGGAATAGGTGTGGTACGGCTCGGAGGAGATCACGGTGATGTGTCCCTTTTGATCATGCTGCCGGATACCCTCGATGCAGCCGACTGCCGCTGTGGAATTGCCGATGATCACGTAGTTCATATCCGTTCACCTCTCCTCAAATACGATCGCTTGATTCGGACAGCCGCGCACGCAAGCGGGCGTGCCGCCGTTTTGCGTGCACAGCTCGCATTTCTGCATTGCGCCCTCCGGCGACGGCATGATCGCGCCGTAGGGGCACACCAGCACGCAGGTGTAGCAGCCGACGCATTTGTTTTTATCAATGTGGATCACACCGTCCTCACGAGACAGCGCGCCGGAAATGCAGCTTCGCACGCACACCGGATCGTCGCAGTGGCGGCAGGAAACGGCAAAACTGATGTTGTCGTGTTCCTCCACATGGATGCGCGGGTTGATCGCCACGCCCTTGAGTGCTTTCGCCATATCGTCCTGATGGGAGTTGGCGAACGCACAGTAATATTCGCACAAATGGCAGCCGAGGCACCATTCTTCATTGACATATACGCGTTTCAAGTCCGTTCACCCTTTCTTATTCACCCGCATGACGGATGCCGAGAATGCGCAGTTCCGTCTCGTTCAGCCCGACACCGCGCAGCATCAAGCGATTGCCGCGCAGTGCTTCGATGGAGTTGATGCCCATACCGCCCATAATCTCCTTGATCTCGTGCGTCCACGCGTGCACCAAATTGACCAGCCGCTCGTAGCCGACATTCGGGTTGAGCCGCTTGACCAGCTCCGGACGCTGGGTCGCAATGCCCCAGTTGCATTTGCCGGTCTGGCAGCTGCGGCAGAGATGACAGCCGAGTGCGAGCAGCGCCGCCGTCGCGATATATACCGCGTCCGCGCCCAGCGCGATGGCTTTCACCACGTCCGCACTGCTGCGGATCGAGCCGCCGACCACCAACGATACGTTGTTGCGAATGCCCTCGTCGCGCAGGCGCGCATCCACACTGGCCAGCGCCAACTCAATCGGGATACCCACGTTGTCGCGGATGCGGGTGGGCGCCGCGCCCGTGCCGCCGCGGAAACCGTCGATGGCGATGATGTCCGCACCGCTGCGCGCCACGCCGGACGCGATGGCGGCGACATTATGCACGGCGGCAATCTTCACGATCACGGGCTTTTGGTAATCGGTCGCTTCCTTCAGCGACATGACCAACTGCCGCAGATCCTCGATGGAATAAATATCGTGGTGCGGGGCAGGCGAGATGGCGTCCGAGCCCTCCGGCACCATGCGGGTACGCGACACATCGCCGACGATCTTCGCACCGGGCAGGTGTCCGCCGATACCCGGCTTGGCGCCCTGACCGATCTTGATCTCCACCGCCGCGCCGGCGTTGAGATAATCCTTATGCACGCCGAAACGGCCCGACGCGACCTGCACGATGGTGTTCGCGCCGTACTGATAGAAGTCCTCGTGCAGACCGCCCTCGCCGGTGTTGTAGTAGATACCGAGCTCGCGCGCCGCCCGCGCCAAGCTCTCGTGCGCGTTGTAGCTGATCGAGCCGTAGGACATGGCGGAAAACATGATGGGCGTCGCCAGTTCCAGCTGCGGGGTGAGGTTATCGACGATCTTGCCGTCCGCGTCCCGCTCGATGGCGGTCGGCTTTTTGCCGAGGAAGGTTTTGGTCTCCATCGGCTCGCGCAGCGGGTCGATGGACGGGTTGGTCACCTGCGACGCGTTGATCAGAATTTTGTCCCAGTAGATCGGCAGCGGATTGGGGTTGCCCATCGAGGACAGCAGCACGCCGCCGCTACCCGCCTGCCGATAAATTTCGGAAATGGTCTGCCCTGACCAGTTGGCATTTTCCTTGAACGTGTGGTCGGTCTTGACGATCTTGAGCGCGCGGGTCGGGCAAAGCGACACGCAGCGATGGCAGTTGACGCATTTGCTTTCGTCCGCCACCATGACGCCCAAATCCTCGTCGTAGTGATGTACTTCGTTGGCACATTGTCGTTCGCACGCGCGGCAGGCGATGCAGCGCGCGGGATTGCGAACGATCTCGTAATCGGGATATAAGAAATTGACAGGCATTATTCGTGACTCCCTTCCAAGGTGAAGATCACAGGCTCGCCGCCGCGAGGCGCCCAGATCTTGTCGAGATTCGGCTCGATGATGCGGATGGCGGATTCTTCACTGGCGATGTAGACCATGTCGTCCTTTTCGCCCACCACCATCGACCGCAGCTTCAGGCGATCGTTCAGCGCCATGATGCCGCCCGTGAACCCGACCAAAATCGAGAACGGGCCGGTGATCAGCAGGCTGGAAAACGCGTTGCGCAGATATGTCAGCCGTTCGCGTTCCTCAGGCGGCTTGCGCTCGATGGTGGACCAGAACGGTGCGGCGATGACAGTCGCCGCTTCCTCGTAGCTCAGCCCCTGTCGGCGCACAAGAAAATCAATGATGTAGGTGATGACCTCGGTATCGGTCAGCAGATTGCATTTGTAGCCGAACATCTCAATAAAGCGGCGGTTGGCGTCGTAGGACGAAATCTCGCCGTTGTGCACGATGGAGCAATCCAGCAACGCAAACGGGTGGGCGCCGCCCCACCAGCCGGGGGTGTTGGTCGGGTAGCGACCGTGCGCCGTCCAGCAGTAGCCCTCGTATTCCTCGAGACGGTAGAATTCGCCGACGTCCTCGGGGTAGCCGACCGCTTTGAACACGCCCATGTTTTTGCCGCTGGAGAAGATGTAGGCGCCGTCGATGCCGGAATTGACGCGGTTGACGCTGCGGGCGACGAATTCGTCCTCGCCGAGCTGGCTTTCCGCCAGCTTGGTGTGCAGCGGTGTGACAAAGTACCGCCAGATCAGCGGCTCATCGGTGATCTTCGGTGTTTTACGTGTGGGAATCTTCGACAGGTTGACCACATCGAAATGACGGTCGAGGAAGCGTTCGCATTCCTCGCGCGCCGTCGCGTTGTTGTAGAAAATGTGAAAGGCGTACAGATCTTTATATTCGGGATAGATGCCGTAGCCGGCGAAGCC
>CAJKXG010000091.1 GCA_905203795.1 uncultured Oscillospiraceae bacterium
AAGGACCTCGACGACGCGGTGTCCTGCTGGATCGAAAACGGGCAGCGGGTGCTCGGCGTGCACATTGCCGATGTGTCTCATTACGTGACGCCGCATTCGCCCCTTGACACGGAGGCTCTGGCGCGCGGCACATCGGTGTATTTTGCCGACCGCGTGATTCCCATGCTGCCGACGGCGCTGTCCAACGGCATCTGTTCGCTGAACGCGGGCGAGGACAAGCTCACGCTGTCGGCGTTTTTGACGTATGATGAAAACGGCGTGTGCCGCGCGTTTCGGCTGGCGAAAACCGTCATTCGGTCGCAGGTGCGCGGCGTATACAGCGAACTGAACGATCTGTGGAACGGCGCAGCGGACGAGGAGATTGCTGCGAAATATCAGCCGGTGGCGGACGCGATCGCGCTGCTGCGGGAGTTGGCGAACCAACTGAAAGCCGCTGCCGCCGCGCGGGGAACGCTGTCGCTCGAAAGCAGCGAAGCGCGGTTCGTGCTGGACGAAAACGGCGTGCCGGGGGACATCCTGCCGCGCGTCAGCGGCGAAGCGGAGGAATTGATTGAGCAGTGCATGATCGCCGCCAACGAACAGGTGGCGCGGTTTGCACGGGAACGGGAACTGCCGTTTGTCTACCGAATCCATGAGCAGCCGAACGCCGAAAAAATGGCGCAGTTGATGGCGGATGCGCAGGTGCTGGGCCTAACCCGCACGGCGGAACGCGCCCCCACGCTTGCCGATCTGCGCGCGCTGATGGAAGAAGCTGCGGACACATCGTATGCGCGGCTGATTTCCGACCGCGTGTTGCGCTGTATGGCGAAAGCGCGGTACAGCGACCGTCCCGTCGGGCACTGCGGACTGGCGCTGGCGGATTATTGCCATTTCACGTCGCCGATTCGGCGGTATCCCGATCTGGCGATCCACCGCATTTTGTCGGCGTATCTGGCGGGCGATGCAGCGGATACTCTGTCCCGTCGGTTCGGCGGCTTTGCGGCGGAAGCCGCGAGCGCTTCGTCGCTGTGCGAGGTGCGCGCCATGACGGCGGAACGCGCCTGTGAGGCGTGCTATAAGGCGGAATATATGCTGGCGCATGTCGGTGAGACCTTCGATGGCGTGGTGGTGTCGGTGGGCAGCTTCGGCGCATATGTACAGCTTTCGAACACGGTGGACGGGCTGCTGCCGCTGCATGAGCTGGACGACGCAGCACCGCATTTTGACGGGATTGCGTCCATCGTCGGCGCGGAAGGGGAGCGCCTACTCACCACCGGCGACACGGTGCGGGTGACGGTTGCCGCCTGTGATGTGTCCGTCGGGCACATTGATTTCGTCCCCGCAAAAGAGGCTGAATAAACGCGGTATAATTTGCCAACACTCCCCATAACCATTTTAGGGAAGGGCGTGTGACAATGATGATGGAAACGTTCAAGCGGGCGATTCTCAAGGACATTCCGCACGAGGACGAATGGACAAAAGCCATGCGGCGTTTGTCGCGGCGGCTGGAGGAGGTGGATGAGCGGTTCAATCAGGCGCTGGACGGTGACCTGATCGAGGCGTGCATCTACGAGCGGCTGGCGATACAGGCGCAGTATCGGTATCTGTTGCGCTGTGCCAAAGCGTGGGCGGGGTATCGTCCGCCGGCTGCCGTGCCGATGAAAACGGCGTTTGGCGCAAGGAGGGCGAGCGAGGTATGAGTATCGGATGGATGATTGGTTTATGGGCGCTGGCCGCCGCGCTGTCGCTGGCGGTGCTCATCGCGCTGTTTCGGTCGGGACGTCCGGTGCGGCAGCTGATCGGCAGCGGGGTACAGGGATTGTGCGCAGTGGCGGCAGTCAACCTGACCGGTGCGTTCACCGGTGTGTCACTGGGGCTAAATGTACTCTCCGGCGCTTGTTGCGCTTTGCTCGGCGTGCCGGGTGTGATCACGCTGCTGCTGCTCAAAACCGTGTTCGGCGTCTGATGCGGCAAAGGAACGGTGGACAACGACGGCAAAATGTGTTATGATAGGCACAGACAGCCCGCATGTGCGGCGGGCGAACGGTAAGGGGCAATGACACATGAAGATGTTGATGATTCCGTCGTGGTATCCGTCGGAGGAGCGCCCGCTGCTCGGCACGTTTTACAAGGAGCAGGCGGAGGCGTTGGCGGCTCGCGGGGTGGATATGGCGGTGATCGCGGTGGATGTCGGGGATCGGTTTCGGTTCGACGGCATTCAGCGTTCGGAGGAAAACGGCGTGCTGACCTATCGCTACAGCCGCCCCAATCTGACCCCGCGTTGGGAACGCGGGCGCTGTTTTCAGCGTACCCGCATGTTGTTGCGCGCGTATCGGCGGCTGGAAGCGGAATGGGGTCGCCCCGATGTGGTGAATCTGCGTTCGTCTTTGCAGGGATATGAAGCGGTGGCGCTCTGCCGCCGCGAAAAACTGCCGCTGTTTTTTATGGAGCATTCCTCTTTTGTCGTCACCGAGGGAGAGGGTAGCGCCGCGCGGAAACGGCTGCGCACCGTGATGGACACGGCGGCGGTCAGCGCTTGTGTCGGCACGACGTTGCTGCGGGTGATGCAGCCGTTTGGCGATACGCGGATCATCCCCGATTTTGTGGATGACAGGCGGTTTTATATCACCGAGCCGCGGCATCAAGCGCCGCCGTTTGTGTTCCGTGCGATGGGACAGCTTCGCCCTATCAAGGGGCACGACACGCTGATTCGTGCGTATGCGCGGCTGCGGGAACTGACCGACCGCGAGGTCGTATTGGATATCGCGGGAGCGGGTGTGCTGCACGATTCGCTGCAGGCGTTGATTGACGAACTGGGCGTGACGGACGGCTGTCATTTGGTCGGCACGGTGCCGCGCGACGAGGTGGTGCAGTTCATGAACGGCTGTGACTGCTTTGTATGTTCGTCGCGCACCGAAATGCTGTCCTGTGTGCTGCACGAATGCGCCGCCTGCGGCAAGCCCGCGATCGGCACGATGTGCGGCGGTCCGCAGGATATCATCACGGACGAGACGGGCATTTTGGTGCCGGTGGATGATGTGGAGGCGATGGCGCAGGCGATGCTGCGCATGCTGGATGCGGCGGCGGGGTACGACCCCGAACGCATACGCGCGAGCATTCTGGAACGGTTCGGCATCGAGCCGGTGTGCGCGGCGCTGATACAGGCAGCGCAGGACAGTGTGAAAGCAGGTGTACGATGACAATACCGGAATCACATACGCTGCGGGCGCATACCTGCGGCGACTTGGCATATTACACGTTTCCGTCATTTGACGATATCCCGTTTGTTCGACACGCTTTTTCCACGCGGCTGGGCGGCGTCAGCGAAGGCGTGTTTGCGTCGATGAATCTGAGCTTTGGGCGGGGAGACGAGCCCGCGCGGGTGCGGGAAAATTTCGACCGTTTTTGCAGCGGCGCACTCGGCTGTTCGGCGGAGCGGGTGGTGATGTCGCGGCAGGTGCACCGCACGGCGATCCGCAACGTCACTGCCGCCGATTGCGGTAAGGGTGTGACGCGCGAGCGGGATGAGGAGGATTACGACGGGCTGCTCACCGATGAGCCGAACGTTGTGTTGTGTACGCTGTATGCGGATTGCGTGCCCCTGTTTTTTGTCGATCCCGTGCGGCGGGTGGTCGGCACGTCGCATTCGGGTTGGCGTGGCACGGCGGCGCAGATCGGTCGTGTGACGGTGGAGCGCATGGTGCGCGATTACGGCTGTCGGCGGGAGGATATCCGCGCGGCGGTCGGACCGTCGATCGGTCCTTGCTGTTTTGAGGTGGATACGCCGGTGTTTGAGGTGTTTGCGCAGATGCCGCTGTTTGACGAGAGTTGTGTGCGGCGGCACGGCGAGAAGTACGATATCGACCTGTGGGAGATCAATCGCCGCATTTTGCTCGATGCGGGCGTGGAGGCGGCGCATATCACGGTGACGGATCTGTGTACACGGTGTCATCCCGATGTGTTTTGGTCGCACCGCGTGACCGGCGCCGCCCGCGGCAGTCTTGCGGGAATGATCGCCATCGCCGAATAAATTTTGTGCTTGCAATTTGCGGGGGAATGTGCTACACTATATGAGCACCCGCCGAAAAGCGGGCATATGCGGGAGTAGTTTAGTGGTAGAACCTCAGCTTCCCAAGCTGACCGTGCGGGTTCGATTCCCGTCTCTCGCTCCATCTGAAAACACCATTGACTTTCGAACCCCTACGGGTTGGACATTAATGGTGTTTTCTTAATTTTTCTTGATTTTATGCGCTTTTATGGGAGAGTTCTGTATCACTTTGAATTGCACATCCAAATCAAAAAACTTCAAAATGGACATCTAAAAAACAAAAACGGATGAATTCGAACCATCTTGTCTAATTTGAAGATGTTGTCAAAGGGCTTTGTTACTAAAAAATTCACTTTCTTTCTTCGCCGGTGTCTTGTATCGATTTTTGGCGTGTGGCCGCTGCTCGTTGTAAAATTTCATATAAGCATCTACTGCCGCTCGGAATTCATTTTCCGAGCGGGATTTTGTTCGGTATAACTCTTCACGTTTTAGAGAGGCGAAAAAGGATTCCATTACCGAGTTATCATATGGAATGTGAGCTCGAGAGAAGGATTGGGTCACGTGCAACGATTTCAAATATGTACAGAAAGTTTTGGATCGGTAGTTCCCGCCGCGATCCGTGTGAAATATCAAGTCCGTGCCGGGGCGACGGCTTTCGTATGCCGATTTAAAGGTGCTCTTTACTAATTGAGTACTGTTTGTTATCCCAATTCGATATCCGACAACTGTTCGCGCAAACAGATCGAGTATGGCGCAGATGTAGTAGTTTTTATTGTTGTATCGAAAATAGGTAATATCGCTCACCCACACTTGGTTTGGGTGAGCAGTGTGAAATTGCTGGTTTAAATAGTTTTTGTATCGACGTTGCTCTTTATCGTATAGATTTTTTGCTTCTTGACGTATGCTGATCAATCCCATATCACGCATGAGTTCTCGAACAAATTCAACGCTGACGCGAAGACCTTCCTCTTTCATGATGGCAGTGATTTTCTCTGCACCGAAGACCTGACGGCTGTCATCATAGATCTGTTGGATTTTAAGGCGGAATTCCTCGCGCCGTTTGGCATACCATGTGTGATCTCGCTTGCTGCGAAATATATGGTTGTAAAAAGTGCCACGCGGAACATTCAGTGCTTCACACAGCATACGAACGCTGTATTGTCCGTAAAGCGATTCCAGTGCGTGCAGTTTTATATCCAACGGATCGTGAGCCGAGCATTCGACACGTTGCAAGATTTCGATGATTCCCTCCAATCGTTTGACCTTGTTTTCAAGCAGGCGAAAGTTTTGAAGGGTTACGGGTTTCTTTTTGTTTGACTGTTCTTCGGAATGTTTTTTGATCCAAGCATATAGTGTGCTACGAGGAACACTGGTATCGGTGGCAATGTCGTGAACGGATTCGCCGGAAAGATAACGATTAATTGCCCGTTGTTTGGTTTCGATTGAGTGCTTTTGGTTCATCCTATATCATCTCCTTTGAGAAGAGTATAGCAGAAAAAGAGAAAAACGGTACGTTTGTCAATGATGTGAGACTGAAAAAACGAAAGAATCAAAGTCACCGAAGCGGATTATTCTAACATACTCTATCGCCTTTTCTGCTCCTTGGTTTCACAACTATTGTAACGCTACATGTTTGT
>CAJKXG010000092.1 GCA_905203795.1 uncultured Oscillospiraceae bacterium
AGGTGGGGTCTTCCTCTGCCAGCTTGGACAGCGCAATACCCATCTTCTCCTGACCGGCCTTGGTCTTCGGCTCGATCGCGACACGGATAACCGGCTCCGGGAAGTCCATGGATTCGAGGATAACCGGGCTGCTCTCGACGCACAGGGTGTCGCCGGTGGTGGTGTTCTTCAGACCGACCGCCGCCGCGATATCGCCCGCGTACACGGTATCGATATCCTGACGATGGTTCGCGTGCATCTGCACAATACGACCCATGCGCTCGTTGGTGTCCTTGTTCGCGTTGTATACCGTGTCGCCGGCGTTCACCGTACCGGAGTACACGCGGAAGAAGCACAACTTACCCACGAACGGGTCGGTCGCGATCTTGAACGCCAGAGCCGCAAACGGCTCGCTGTCCGAAGAATGGCGCTCGACTTCCTCTTCGGTCTCGGGGTTGACACCCTTGATCGAAGGAACGTCCGTCGGAGCGGGCATATAGTCCACAATCGCGTCCAACAGCTTCTGAACGCCCTTGTTGCGATAAGACGTACCGCAGGTGACAGGCACCATCGTGTTGGCGATGGTGGACTTGCGGATGCAGACTTTGATCTCGTCGATGGTGAGTTCCTCACCGGCGAAATACTTCTCCATCAGCGCGTCATCCTGCTCGGCAACATGCTCGAGCAGCTCTTCGCGGTACTGGTTTGCCAGATCCACCATATCCTCGGGGATGGGCTCTTCGCGGATATCCTTGCCGAGATCGTCGTAATATACATACGCCTTCATCTCGACCAGATCGATGATACCCTTAAAGAACTGCTCCGAACCGATCGGCAGTTGGATCGGCACCGCATTGCACTTCAGACGCTCGCGCATCATCTTGACAACGCGGTAGAAGTCCGCACCCAGGATGTCCATTTTGTTGACATACGCCATGCGCGGAACCTGATATTCGTCAGCCTGACGCCAAACAGTCTCAGACTGCGGTTCGACGCCGCCCTTGGCACAGAACACGGTGACGGAACCGTCCAGAACGCGCAGCGAACGCTGCACTTCAACCGTGAAATCCACGTGACCGGGGGTGTCGATGATGTTGATACGGTGCTGCTTCCAGAAACAGGTCGTGGCGGCAGAAGTAATGGTAATACCACGCTCCTGCTCCTGCGCCATCCAGTCCATGGTGGCGCCGCCATCATGTGTCTCACCGATCTTATAGTTGATACCGGTATAGAACAGGATACGCTCGGTAGTCGTGGTTTTACCGGCGTCGATATGCGCCATGATACCGATATTTCTGGTAAGCGCCAAAGGTGTTTGTCTTGCCATAAATTTCCTCCTTGACGGCTATTACCATCTGTAATGGGCGAAGGCACGGTTGGCCTCGGCCATCTTGTGGGTGTCTTCGCGCTTTTTGGCAGCGCCGCCGTTGCCGTTCACGGCGTCCATGATCTCGGCAGCGAGACGCTCCTTCATGGTGCGTTCGGAACGCGCGCGGGCATAGTTGGTCAGCCAGCGCAGACCCAGCGTCTGACGACGCTCGGGGCGAACTTCGATCGGCACTTGGTAGGTGGCGCCGCCGACACGGCGAGCCTTAACCTCCAGCAAAGGCATGATATTCTCGAGCGCCTGCTCGAAAACCTCCAGTGCATCCTTGCCGGTCTTTTCCGCGATGATGTCGAACGCGCCGTAGACGATCTTCTGAGCAACGCCTCGTTTGCCGTCTACCATAATGTTGTTGATGAGTCTGGTCACCATTTTGGAATTGTAAAGCGGGTCAGCCAAAACGTCACGTTTGGCGATAGAACCTCTTCTCGGCACTTTACTTCCCTCCTTCATAGGTATGATATCATAGGTACTCGAAAGTGACATACTCCCGTTGGCCAATATAGAGGATACCCGCTTTTCTGCCGAGATAATCGACAGCTATATAGAGTATCGCTGCTACATTGTAGCCGCTGATGAATTTGTCTTACTTCTTGGCCGCGCCGGCCTTGGGACGTTTCGCGCCGTACTTGGAACGCGCCTGCATTCTCTTTGCAACGCCCTGCGTATCCAGCGTACCGCGGATGATGTGGTAACGCACACCAGGCAGATCCTTCACACGACCGCCGCGGATCAGCACAACGCTGTGCTCCTGCAGGTTGTGACCTTCACCGGGGATATAGGACGTGACCTCGATCCCGTTGGAAAGGCGCACACGAGCGATCTTACGAAGCGCGGAGTTCGGCTTCTTCGGGGTGGACGTTTTGACAGCGGTGCACACGCCTCTCTTTTGGGGAGAGCTTTGATCGGTGGCCACGCGTTTTTTGGAGTTCCAGCCCTTCAGCAGTGCCGGCGCTTTCGCTTTCTTGCTCAGCTCCTGACGACCCTTGTTGACCAATTGGTTAAAAGTTGGCAATGTATTTCACCTCCTGCAATGGAATATATATCTCCAAGCGGACAGTTGTCCGCAGGCGAACCGCAGTCCGCAGGCGGGCAACTGCCCGTTTCAGAGCCACATATCGGCACAGTTTGTTATTTTATCACGCGTCTTGCTCGTTTGTCAAGCCCTCTTGCGAAACTTCTTCCGAAATTTCCGCCGAAACGAGCGCTTCCTCGTCATCTGCCGCCACTTCTGCCGCCGCATCGGTGGATTCCTCGTCCTCCAGCATGCTGCGCAGCGCGTTGACATACGGATCGTTGTCGTTGGCGCGGGTGTTGACCACATCCACGTTGTTGTACAGGCGCATACCCGTACCGGCGGGGATCAGCTTACCGATGATGACGTTCTCCTTCAAGCCCATCAGCGGATCGACCTTGCCCTTGATGGCGGCCTCGGTCAGCACGCGGGTGGTCTCCTGGAAGGAGGCGGCGGAGAGGAAGCTGTCGGTGGCGAGCGACGCCTTGGTGATACCCAACAGCACCGGCGCGGCGACCGCTTCCCGCAGATGCACCTCACCGTTTTGGACGCGCTCGCGGATGCGGGCGTTCTCCTCGTCCACCTCGGCGCGGTTGACCAGCGAACCGGCCAGCAGATAGGTGTCGCCGGAATCTTCCACGCGCACCTTGCGCATCATCTGGCTGACGATGACTTCCACGTGCTTGTCGTTGATCGCCACCGCCTGCATACGATAGGTGCGCTGCACTTCCTGAATCAGATAGTTCTGCACCGCGAGCGGTCCGTTGACCGCGAGGATATCATGCGGGTTAATGGAGCCTTCGGTGATGCGGTCGCCCTTCTTGATGAAGTCGCCCTCTTTGACGCACACACGCGCGCCGTAAGTGATGACATACGACCGCTCGTCGGGATTCTCCGGATCGGTGCTCGTGACCACCACAAGGTGCTTTTTCTTCTCTTCCGCAAACCGCACCACACCGTCGATCTCGCTGATGATGGCAAGGCGCTTCGGCTTGCGTCCCTCGAACAATTCCTCGACACGCGGCAAACCCTGGGTGATATCCTCGGCGGATGCGATACCGCCGGTGTGGAAGGTACGCATGGTAAGCTGTGTACCGGGTTCACCGATCGACTGCGCCGCGATGATACCCACCGCTTCGCCGATGCTGACGGGATCGACCGTCGCGAGGTTGGCACCGTAGCAGTGCGCGCACACACCGTGCTTGGCCGCGCAGGTCAGCACCGAACGAATCTTGATGCGCTCGACCTTGTAATCCTGCACCAGTGTTTTGATCTCTTTGTCGCCGAGCAGCGTGTTGCGGCTGACAACCACCTCGCCGGTCTGCGGATCGCAGAAATCCTCCGCGAGATAGCGCCCGCTCAAGCGCTCGGACAGCGGCTCGATCATTTCCTTGCCGTCCTTGATATCGTAAACCTCGATACCCTCGTGCGTGCCGCAATCATCTTCGCGGATGATGACGTCCTGCGCCACATCCACCAGACGACGGGTCAGATAACCCGAGTCGGCGGTACGCAGTGCGGTGTCCGCCAAGCCCTTGCGCGCGCCACGGGAGGAAATGAAGTATTCCATGATGTTCAGACCTTCGCGGTAGTTCGCGCGGATCGGAACTTCGATGGTGCGACCGGACGTGTTCGCGATCAGACCGCGCATACCGGCGAGCTGACGCATCTGCGCGATAGAACCACGCGCACCGGAATCCGACATCATGAAGATCGGGTTGTACGGATCCATGTTGGCATTCAGCGCGTCGGTCACCTTCGCGGTGGTGGCGTTCCACGTATCCACGACGCTGTGATACCGCTCGTCGTCGCTCATCAAGCCGCGCGCGTACATGCCGTTGATCATGTCCACACGCTGTTCGGCGGCGGCGATGAGGTCCTTCTTCTCCGGCGGGATCGCCGCGTCGCACACGGCGACGGTCAAAGCGCCGCGGGTGGAATATTTATAGCCCTGCGATTTGATCGCGTCCAGCACCTCCGAAGACCGTGCCGCCCCGTGCACCTTGATGCACTTTTCGACGATCTTGGAAAGCTGGCTCTTACCGACCTTGAAATCAATTTCGTACAGGAAGCGGTTTTCGGGGATCGAGCGATCCACAAAACCGAGATCCTGCGGGATGGGTTTGTTAAAGATGATACGGCCGATGGTGGTATCCACCAGACGGCTCTGCATCTCGCCGTCCACTTCCATCGTGCGGCGCACCTTGATCTTCGCATGCAGACCGATCACACCGTCGGCATACGCCATGGTCGCCTCGTCCTCATCGCGGAACACCTTGCCCTCGCCCGGCTCGCCCGGCTTCTCGATGGTCAGATAGTACGAACCGAGCACCATGTCCTGCGAAGGCACGGCGACGGGCTTGCCGTCGGACGGCTTGAGCAGGTTGCCGGCGGCGAGCATCAGGAAGCGGGCTTCCGCCTGCGCTTCCGCAGACAGCGGCACGTGTACCGCCATCTGGTCGCCGTCGAAGTCCGCGTTGAACGCGGTACACACCAGCGGATGCAGCTTGATCGCGTGACCCTCCACCAGCACCGGCTCAAACGCCTGAATGCCGAGGCGGTGCAGCGTGGGCGCGCGGTTCAGCATGACAGGGTGGTCTTTGATGACGATTTCCAGCGCATCCCACACATCGGGATGCATCCGCTCCACCATCTTGCGGGCGGATTTGATATTGTTGGCGGTGCCGTCCTCCACCAATTGCTTCATCACAAACGGCTTGAACAGCTCGATCGCCATTTCCTTCGGCAGACCGCACTGATACATTTTCAGCTCCGGACCGACGACGATAACCGAACGACCCGAATAGTCCACGCGCTTGCCCAGCAGGTTCTGACGGAAACGTCCCTGCTTACCCTTCAGCATATCGGACAGCGATTTCAGCGGGCGGTTGTTCGGACCGGTGACGGGACGTCCGCGGCGACCGTTGTCGATCAGCGCGTCCACCGCCTCCTGCAACATGCGCTTTTCGTTGCGGACGATGATGTCCGGCGCGCCCAGCTCCAGCAGGCGCTTCAGACGGTTGTTGCGGTTGATCACGCGGCGGTACAGGTCGTTGAGGTCGGACGTGGCAAAGCGCCCGCCCTCGAGCTGTACCATCGGGCGGATATCCGGCGGGATAACCGGCACGACGTTGAGGATCATCCACTCGGGACGGTTGCCGGACATGCGGAAGGATTCCACCACTTCCAGACGCTTGAGCAGACGCGCGCGTTTTTGACCGGTCGCGCCCTCCAGCTCCTCTTTCAATTCGGC
>CAJKXG010000093.1 GCA_905203795.1 uncultured Oscillospiraceae bacterium
GAGAAGAAGCCGAGGACATGTGTCCTCGGCTTCTTTTATCGGGCATTATTCCGCGTTATTCACTTTGTGCATCTCGAGCTGTGCCATGACCAAGCCGTAATAGATGCCCTTTTTGCGCATCAATTCGTTGTGCGTGCCGATCTCGGCGATGTGGTGCTTGTCGATGACGACAATGCGGTCGGCACTGCGCAGCGTGGACAGGCGGTGCGCGATGGCAAAGGTCGTGCGTCCCTGTGTCAAACGGTCGAGCGCCTCCTGAATCTGGAACTCCGTCTCGGTGTCCAGACTGCTGGTCGCCTCGTCCAGAATGAGCAGCCGCGGTGCGTGCAGGATAGCGCGGGCGATCGCCACGCGCTGCCGTTCGCCGCCCGACAGCGTATAGCCGTTTTCGCCGACATACGTGTCGTAGCCGTCGGGGAAACGGGTGATAAATTCGTGCGCATTCGCCATTTTCGCCGCCTGAATCACTTCCTCGCGGGTCGCGTCCGGCTTGGCGTAGCGGATGTTGTCGTAAATCGTGCCGGTGAACAGGAATGTCTCCTGCAACACCACGCCGATCTGGCTGTGCAGACTGGCTTTTTCGATGTCGCGCAGATCCACACCGTCCACCAAAATGCGCCCGTCGTCCACATCGTACAGCCGCATGATCAGGTTGATCAGCGTGGATTTGCCCGCGCCGGACGGACCGACCAGTCCGATCATCTCGCCCGGCTTCACCTCAAAATTGACGTGCTCCAGCACCGGCTCATACGATTTATAGCCGAAGGTCATGTCGTCAAACGTGATCGTGCCTTCGATCGCGTGCGGGGCGGCCTGCGCGCGGTCGGCCACATCCTCGTCCTCGTCGAGAATATCGTAAATGCGTTCCAGCGAGGTGGTGAGCTGCATCAGCATACGCGGCAGACGGGTCAGCCAACCGAGCGGCCCGTACAGCATCGACGCGTACGCCGAAAACTGCACCAGCTCACCGATGGTCATCGTACCGCCCAGCACGCGCAAACCGCCGAAATACAGCACAAAGAACGAACCGGTGGTCATCAGAAAGGTGACAAACGGATACAACGTCGCCCAAAAGATCTCGTTGCGGCGCTGAATCTGCATCAGCCGCTCGGTATACCCCTGAAACCGCGCGGTTTCGCGTTTTTCCTGTCCGAAGGATTTCACCACGCGGATGCCGGAAATCACATCCTGCAGGCGGTTGTTGACGCGGTCGTTGAAGCGCCATTGCTGCCGCCACAGCCGCATTTCA
The DNA here is from genome assembly GCA_905203795.1 of uncultured Oscillospiraceae bacterium. GTDB lineage: Bacteria > Bacillota > Clostridia > Oscillospirales > Acutalibacteraceae > CAJKXG01. The sequence continues at coordinate 1,250 of CAJKXG010000093.1, forward strand.
TAGCGGTGGAACACCCGCACGAGGATCGCCGCCGCCGGCATGAGCACCAATGTCAGCAGCGCCAAGCGCCAATCCATCGAAAACATAATCACAATCGCGCCGATCATGGTGAAGATCTGCGTGAACATGCCCGCAAAGACCTCTTCCATGAATTGGCGGATGCGGCCGGTGTCGTCCATCACACGGTTCATCAGTTCGCCCACCTGCCGTCCGTCGATGAAGGACAGCGACAGCGCATTGATTTTGTTGAACACCCGCGCGCGCAGGTCGCGGCTGATGCGCGTGCCGAGATTGTTGCTCCACAGCGTGCGCATAATGGACAGTGTCAGCGACAGCAGCAGCAGCACGAGCATGATGCCGAAGAAACGACCGACCTGTCCCCACGTACCGCTGGCGGGTACCAGCACGTTATCCGTGAAATCGCGGACGACGAATTGCTGCCCGACCGAGATGGCGGACACGCCCAGCATCAGCACCGTGATGGACAGCAGCGGCAGCGCGTACCCGCTGCACAAATCCCAAAACCGCCGAAACCCGCGTCCGCGCCCCTGACAATGCGGGCACTGCGCCGTGCCGGGCAGCACCTTGCCGCATTTCGGGCAATACCGCTCTTTTTCGGGGCTGGCCAGCGTGCGGTGTTCGCCGCGGCAAAACAGCGTCGCGCCGCGCGCCACATACGACATGCGCACCATGCAGCGCATACTGAAGCGGCACAGCCACCGCTCGTCGTCGCCCTGTTTGACCGACAGCAGTCCGCTGTTGATCTGCGACACGCACGCGATCTCGTCCGCGTCCGCCAACAGGATCGTCTCGATCAGCGCACCGGCGGCAAACACATACAGCCGCGTCTCGCTGACCGCAACCCAGCCGCCTGCCTGATACCCGCCGTCGCGGTCGAGGTCGTAGGGAACGCAATAGACGGGCGTCTCTCCGCCCAGCAGCGCCGCTTCCTCGTCCGGCAGCGTATAACATAGATTCACTTATGACCATTCCTTTCGTGGGAATCGTGCCGAAACACGGGCGCAATACCCCTTAGATGAAGAGGTCGAGTTTTTTGATTTCTTTGGCGGACAGCTTGTACAGATCGGGGATCTCAAAGCGGTTGCCGTCCAGATCGTTCACCATGTAGCGATCCTTGCCGATGGAATAGACGCTGCCGCCGCCCATGCGGGTGGTAAACCGACAGCGGCCGCGATCGGTCGTGACCTCCCAGTAGGCGTAGCCGTATTCCTCCTTGATGTCGTGCACCTTGAGGATGATCGGCGTGAAATACCGCAGGCGCATCTGCTCCTCCAGCATCTCCCGCGTGTCCGCGGACAGCGCTTTCATGTCCTCGATCAGCCCGATCTCCCGCCCGTCGCTGTCCGGCTCGCGGATGGAGATATACCGATCCGGCTCGGAAAACGGGAAACAGCGGTGCACCGCCACACGCGGATACTCCTTGCCCGCGTAGCGCATACTGACAAACCCGCCGTCGGTACGGTGAAACTCCGCATTGCTGTCGTCGATCTTTTTGATGGCGATGATGTCCTTGACCGCCTGTCTTTCCTGTTCAATAATGTCCGGCTCCTGATGCATGTCGCTCATCAATCACCCACTCCTCTCATAGCCAGCGCCTTGGACTGCAATTGCAGCAGCTTGAAATACACGCCCTTTTGCTTCACCAGCTCCGCATGCGTGCCGCTTTCCACCAATCTGCCGTTTTCCAGCACGATCAGGCGGTCGGCGTTTCGCAGCGTGGACAGGCGGTGCGCGATGGAAATGGTGGTGCGCCCCTTGACCAGCCGATCCAGCGAATCCTGAATCGCCCGCTCCGTCTCGGTGTCCACCGACGCGGTCGCCTCGTCCAGCACCAAAATCTGCGGATCGGCGAGAATGGCGCGCGCGATGGACAACCGCTGCCGTTCGCCGCCCGACAGCTTGCGTCCGCCTGTGCCGATGACGGTGTCGTAGCCGTCCGGCAGCTTGCAGATAAACGAATGCGCACTGGCGGCGATCGCCGCGCGCACGATATCGTCACGGCTCGCGTCGGGGCGCGCGTAGGCGATGTTTTCCGCAATGGTGCCCATGAAGATATACGTCTCCTGACTCACCATCGCCACCGCACCGCGCAGCGACGCAAAGCTCAGATCTTTTACATTGACGCCGTCCAACAGCACCTCGCCCTGCTCCACCTCATACAGGCGGGAGATCAGGTTGACCAGCGTGGATTTGCCCGCGCCGGATTTGCCGACGATGCCCAGCATCTCCCCCGGCTGCACCTCGAAGCTGATGTCGTGCAGCACCGGTTTGTTGGGTTCATAGCCGAAGCTGACATGGCGCAGCTCGACACGGCCTTTCAGCTCGACGTCCACCGCGTCCGCCTTTTCCTCGATCTCCGGCAAGGCGTCCACGATCTCAAACACACGCTGCGCCGCGTTCATGCTGTTCGACCACCACTGGAACACGCGGGAGAAGAAATCAATCGGTCCTTGCAGCATGGCGAGATAGTTGACGAAGGTCAGCAGCTTGCCGTAGGAGAACGCCCCGCCGGAATGCAGGATGAGCAGCGCGCCGATGCTCTGCACCAGCAGCACCGGCACATCCCGCCCGATGGAATACGACGCGTCGAAGATGTTGCGGTATTTGACGATGTTCATTTCGGAATCGCGCAGGCGGTCGTTCGCGCGGGCAAACCGCGTGTCCTCGTGCGCTTCCTGCCCGAACGCCTTGACCACGCGCGCGCCTGTAAAATTGTCGTTCAATACCGAATACAGGGTGCGCGAGACGCGGCTGTTGCGTCCATGGGCGTGCCACAGACGGGGCAGCAGATAATAGCTGATGAGGAACAGCGGCGGCAGCAGGCACAGCGATACCAGCGCCAGCCGCCAATCCATGCTGAACATCATCCCCGCCGACAGCAGCACCGTCAGCACGTTGAACAGCAGGTAGGGCAGCCCGTCGATGAAAAAGCCCATCACTTGGTTGGCGTCACCGTTGACGCGCTGCATCAGGCTGCCGGTCTGGCGGCGATTGAAAAAGCCGATGGACAGGCGTTGCAACGCTTCAAACACGCTGTTTTTGATCTTGCTGACCACGCCCGGCACCATGTACGCCGTCATGCGACCGTGGATCACGCCGGTGATCTGCTGCAACAGCTTGACCCCGACCATGCAGAGCACCAGCAGACCCAGCATCAGCGGGAAATTGCCGGCGAACCCGCTCCCCGCGAGGAACGTCTCGTTTTTGCCCAGCACGTAATCGTACAGCACCGTGCCGGATATGTACGGCCAGATCGCGTTGAACACGCCGGACAGCGCCACACAGCTCAGCATGATGACGACCCGCCACTTATACTCCTTGAAATACGACAGCACGCGCAGGAAAACCGTGCGTTTTTCCATACACTTGGGGCACACGGCGCGTCCCGGCTCGGGATACGGCATCCCGCATTTCGGGCAGCAGGCGAGTTCCTCCGGTCCGTGTCCGCGCCGACCGTGCGGACCGTGCGGGCCGTGCGGACCGTGCCTGTGCGCATGGTCCTCGTCCTTGTCCTCGTCCTGTTCCTTGTCCGGCGCGACCAGCCGTTCCAGCTCATCGGTCAGCCGCCGCATCTCGCGCATTTTCGCGCCGGAAAAACGGCACAGCCACGTTTCCCGCCCGTCGATCGTCACGACCAGCAGCGCGCCGACCACCTGATTCACAAGCTGCGGCTCGGACAGCGACGACACCGCATACTCGTACACCTCGCCGATGTCGCTCTCCGCCAAGGTGCGCGTGTGCAGCCCCGTGCCGGAAAACAGCATCTCCTGCTCCACCCGCGACACCGCGAAATACAGCTTGTCTGCCGTCAACACCAGATAGGTGTCCCGCAAGTCGCCGTCGTTTGTCATATCGCCCGACGCGTATGCCAGCACCTCGCCGGTCATACCGCGCTTTTGCAGCACGCGCAGCAGCGCCTTGGGCGCGCTGTCCCGCTTTTGCGGCGCGACGGGAGCGGTATTCTTTTTCCCTTTTCCGTTCGCCTTCATAGAAAACTCCTTAATGATTATGCGTGGATCTGTCGGAGCGCCTCATCAATCGCGCCCATCACCGCGAGGGTGTCCTCGGGCGTCGCGATCTCGCTGCGCGTCTTGCCCTCGCGGAGCAGACGCTGGAATTCCGCCACTTCATACGCAAATCCGTGCTTGTACGGGAACTCATGCACCTCATCCGGCTGCCCGTCGCGCTGGAGGATATAGCGATCCGCTCCCATGAGATGCGGCAGCAGGATGGTGCCCTTTTCCCCCATCAGCCGCGCGCTTTCCGTGCCGCGGCAATCCGTGCCGCAGGTCGCGTGC
>CAJKXG010000094.1 GCA_905203795.1 uncultured Oscillospiraceae bacterium
CATACGGTTGCTTTATTTTTTACCCTAAATGGGTCACATCTATTTACAACACAGAAACGGATATCTAAAATTTTAAAATTCCCCTTGACAAATCTTTTGGGGTGTGGTAATCTTTTCTAGCAAGGTTGATTTTATCGAACTACATATTAGAATATTTAATGGAGGCATACATGATGGTTATACATCGGTGCCGTTCGCCACCATAGTTTTCAACAAAACCCATTATATTTTGTGAATTTACTTGACAAATGTGTTTGCATGCATTATTATTAATGTATAATATTGTCGAAAAAGGTGGTATGCCGTATGTACATTGGACATAAGCGGGAAGACGGGGCGATTCAGCCGCTGGAACAGCATTTGCAGGGCGTTGCACAACGGGCGGCGGCGTTTGCGGCGGTGTTCGGCGGCGAAGCGCATGGGTATCGCACCGGTTTGCTGCACGATATCGGCAAATACGCCGCCGCGGTGCAGCGGCGTTTGGATGATCCCGAAAACGTCGATAAGGTCGATCATTCCACGGCGGGGGCGCAGGCAGCCGCCGCCCTGCGCGACAGTTTTGCCGCCTTTGCCATTGCCGGACACCATGGCGGCTTGATGAACCCGGGCAGTCCCAAGGCCTCCGTTCCGTCGGATGGTACGCTGTGGGGGCGGCTGAAAAAGCCGCTTTCGGAGGATATTTCCGCCTATCAAACGGCCATCACCGTGAACAAAACCGTGTCTCTGCCGCCGTGGCTGTCGCCGCACGACGCATATGCGCTGTCGTTCTACACGCGGATGCTGTTTTCCTGTTTGGTGGACGCGGATTTTTTGGATACCGAAGCCTTTATGCAGGGCGACCAACCGCGCGGGGACGATGTGCGTATGGAGACGTTGCTCGAAAAATTGCGCAATTATGTGTCCCCTTGGTGGAATCCGACGAGGGAACTGAACCGCAAACGATGTGAAATTTTATCACAATGTTTAGACGGCGGGCGGCAGCCGCGCGGACTGTATACGCTGACCGTGCCGACCGGCGGCGGGAAGACGGGGTCGTCGCTGGCGTTTGCGCTGTCGCATGCCGTTGCCCATGGCTTGCGGCGGGTGATCTACATCGTGCCGTATACGAGCATTATCGAGCAAAACGCCCAGGTGTTTGCGGACATTCTCGGGGCGGAACATGTGCTGGAACACCATTCCGGTGTGGAATATGAGGACGACGCGACCGATGCGGCGGCTCTGTCGGCGATGCGCAAACGGTTGGCGACCGAAAACTGGGACGCCCCCGTGATCGTCACCACTGCGGTGCAGTTTTTTGAATCGCTGTACGCCGCGCGCACATCCTCCTGCCGCAAGCTGCACAACATCGCCGACAGCGTGCTGGTGTTTGACGAGGCACAAATGCTGCCGCTCAATTTTCTGCGACCCTGTGTGGCGGCGATCACCGAATTGGTTCGGCATTACGGAGCGACCGCTGTTTTGTGTACGGCGACGCAGCCTGCGCTGAACGGGCTGATCGCGGAATGCGCCCCGATGTTGCCTGTTCGCGAAATTTGCCCCGACACGCAAGACCTTTACCCGTTCTTTCGCCGTGTACATTTTCGGTGGGAGGGGACGCTCGCCGACGACACGGTGGCGGAACGGTTGGCGGCCTTTCCGCAGGTGCTGTGTATTGTCAATTCGCGCAAACGTGCGCAAGCGGTGTTTGAACGATTGCCAGAAGAAGGGCGGTTTCATCTGTCCACGCTGATGACGCCCGATCATCGCCGCGCGGTACTGGAGACGGTGCGGGCGCGGCTCAAAGAGGGGCTGCCCTGCCACGTGGTGTCCACCAGCTTGATCGAAGCGGGGGTGGACGTGGATTTTCCCGCCGTGTGGCGGGAAGAAGCGGGGCTGGATTCGATCTTGCAGGCGGCGGGTCGCTGTAACCGCGAGGGGAGACGTGTGGCGGCGGATAGCCCGGTGTACGTGTTTGCCGCCGAAGACGGCGCACCGCCGTTGTTTCGGCAGCAGGTCGCCGCTATGCACGCGGCGGTCGCGGACAGCGACGAACCGGACAGCCCCGCTGCTATTCGCACCTATTTTGAAAAGCTGCTTGTGATGTGCGGGGACTCCGTGGATTATAAGTGTATTATGCAAAACTGCGTTACGCAGGAGTTTAAGACGGTCGCACACGATTTTCGTCTGATCGACAACGACACGGAGACGGTGTATGTGCCGTCGCCGAAAAATGCCGCGCTGCTGGACAGGCTGGGGGCGGGATTTCCGACCAAAAAGCTGTTGCGGCAATTGGCACACAGTGCGGTCAACATCTACCACCAGCACTATGCCGCGCTGCAGAAAACGGGCAAACTGGAGCTGACCGAAGGCGGATTTGCGATTTTGGCGGATGTGTCGCTGTACGACGCCCAAAAGGGGCTGTCGCTTGTGTATGACGCGGGAGCGGCATTATTTGCATAAATTGAATATAAAGCAGTGAAAACTCTTTACAATTTTGTCGAAATATGATATACTTGCTGTACAAGTACTATTTTTGAAAGGAGTTGGTGAGTTTGTCGATCAAGATGGAGGTGTGGGGAGACTTTGCGTGCTTCTCGCGCCCAGAGATGAAAGTGGAGCGCGTCAGTTATGATGTCCCCACGCCGAGCGCGGCTCGCGGGATTATCGAATCCGTGTACTATCACCCGGGGCTTGTGTGGCGTATCGACCGTATCTATGTGCTGAACCCGATCTGCTTTACCAATTTACGGCGCAATGAGGTGAAATCGAAGGCGCCGGCGGGCGCGATCCGCAGTGCCATGACGGGCGGCGGGCGGTCGTTGTATCTGGCAACGTCGCAGGACATCGTACAGCGTGCGTCCATGTTGCTGCGGGATGTGCACTACGTGATCGAGGCGCATTTCGATATGACCGACCGCGCGGCGCCGGAGGACAACGCAGGCAAGTTTCAGGACATCATCAAACGACGCTTGAAACGCGGCACATGCTATTCACAGCCGTATTTCGGCTGCCGCGAATGCACGGCGCATTTCCGGCTGTGGGAGGGCGGCGACATCCCCGCCATTCAGGAAACGCGTGATCTCGGCTGGATGCTGTATGATATGGATTATACCGATCCGACGGACATTCAGCCGATGTTCTTCCGCGCACAGATGGTCGATGGCGTGATCGATCTGCGGGATTGTGAGGTGGTTCGATGATCTTGCAGGCATTGGCAAGCGAATATGATCGTCTGGTCGAGCGGGGAGTGTTGGCACAGCCCGGTTGGCAGCCCGCGTTGGTGTCCTTTGGCTTGCTGTTGAATGATGACGGCACGGTCCGGCAGGTCATGCCGCTCTTGGTCCCCACCATGCGGGGCAAAAAAGAGGTGCTCGGCCCGCAAAAAATCAACGTACCCGCGCAGGTCAAACGCACCGTGGGCATCGCCGCGAATTTTCTGTGCGATAATTCGTCCTATATCCTGGGCGTGGACGCCAAGGGCAAACCTCAGCGGGCGCTGGAATGCTTTGCCGCTTGTCGGGCGCGGCATATAGAGCTGTTGAAAAACTGTGATCATCCCGCCGCCCGTGCGGTAATGCGCTTTTTCGAGACATGGCAGCCCACAGATGCGGATACGGTGCTCGCGGAACAACGGGACGAGGTGCTGGCGGGCGGCAATTTGGTGTTCCTGTACGGCGATGTGTATGTGCAGAATATTCCCGCTGTACAGGCGGTGTGGAACGCCGCGTATGCCGCCGGCGGCGACGGCGAGGTGATGCAGTGTCTGGTCACCGGCGAACGCGGAATGATCGCCAAATTGCATCCCAGTATCAAAGGCGTGGTCGGCGCGCAGTCTTCGGGTGCGTCACTCGTGTCGTTCAACGCGTCCGCGTTTGAATCGTTCGGACGCGACGGCGGACAGGGCAGCAACGCGCCGGTGAGTGAGCGGGCGGCGTTCGCCTATGGCGCGGCGCTGAACTATTTGATTGCCGACGGAAAACACCACATGCGGCTCGGCGATATGACCGTCGTTTTTTGGGCGGAGGATGCAGAACCGATCTACGCGCAGTTGTTCGCGGGCATGTGGGCAGGCGCGGACAGCGAATCGGACGAACCGGATCTCTTTTCGATGACGGAGGATGAGACGGTGTCGGACAACGATTTGCGGCTGGTCATGGAGAAGCTGGCGAACGGCTTGGACGCTTCGTGGGACGATATTCCGCTGCACCCGCAAAACCGCTTCTATGTGTTGGGCTTGTCGCCGAACGCCGCACGACTGTCGGTTCGGTTTTTCCTGTGTGATACATTCGGCAAATTTGCCGACCGTATGCGGGCGCATCAGAATCGGCTGCGTATCGTGCGACCGGCGTATGAGAAACGGGAGGAGCTGTCCGTGTGGCAACTGCTGGGCGAGACGGTCAACCAAAACGCACGCGATAAATCGCCGTCGCCGTTGCTGGCGGGTGAACTCATGCGCGCCATATTGAACAACGCCCCGTATCCGGCGCTTTTGTTCAATCAAGTGGAACTGCGCATCCGCGCGGATCGAACGGTTTCGTGGAGACGCGCGGCGATCATCAAGGCATATCTGTTGAACAACATGCGCGACAGCGCGAATTTTACTCAATATAAGGAGGTATTGGACGTGGAACTCAACGAACAAACAACCTATTTGCCGTATGTGCTGGGACGGCTATTTGCGGTGCTGGAAGGTATACAGCAAGCGGCGAACCCCGATATCAATGCCACGATTCGGGATCGCTATTTCAGCTCCGCCGGCGCGACCCCCGCTCTTGTGTTTCCGCAACTGCTCAATCTGGCACAGGCGCATTTGAAAAAACTGGATACGGGCAAGCGCATCTATCACGACAAGCAGCTCGTTTCGCTGACGGGTATGATCCACGAGACCTATCCGCGGCAGATGAACCTGTACGATCAGGGCGTGTTCCAAATCGGCTATTACCATCAAACCCAAAAACGTTATGAGAAGAAGGAGGACAAATCCAATGGCTGAAGCAATCAAAAATCGGTATGACTTTGTGATCCTGTTCGACGTGGAGAACGGTAATCCCAACGGTGACCCCGACGCGGGCAACATGCCGCGTGTCGATCCCGAAACCGGCTACGGTCTGGTGACGGACGTGTGTCTCAAACGCAAGATCCGCAACTATGTGGAGACTGTCAAAGAAGGAGAGGCGGGCTACGATATCTACATCAAAGACAGCATGCCGCTCAACCGCAGCGACGCGCGGGCGTTGGAAGAACACGGTGTGGCGGATGTCAAGGCGGCGAAAAAGGATGATCCCGATCTGGATCGCAAGCTGCGCGACTACATGTGCCAAACCTTCTATGATGTGCGTACGTTCGGCGCGGTGATGACCACCTTCGTCAAGGCGGCGCTCAATTGCGGCCAGGTGCGCGGTCCTGTGCAGCTGGGCTTTGCCCGCAGCATCGACCCCATTA
>CAJKXG010000095.1 GCA_905203795.1 uncultured Oscillospiraceae bacterium
TGGCTGCCCGGCTTCCTTGTCCAAATATATTGTAATAGTGGAGGAGTTTACATGCACAAACACCAGAAGTCTATCCGTTCGCTGGCGGCCATGCTGCTGGCGGCGGCGCTGCTCGTCGGTCAATGTATCGGCGTGGCGGCGGCAGGTGTATCCAAGGCGGATTCATCTGTACAGACAGCACCCGGCGCGATTTCGTGGCGGCTGGCGCCCACGAAGTACGCGACCGAGGACACCGTGGTGATGGGGTGCCTGATCACCGATTTCATTTCGGCGAATGAGATCGCATCCGGCGCAGACTGCACGGCGGCTGCACAGCAGGCGATTGATCTGCTGTATAACGCAGGCGGCGGCACGCTGTTCTTCCCCGAGGGGCAGTACACGTTCCGCGGCACGCTGGTGGTGAAAAAGGGCGTCACCATCTGCGGCGACTGGCAGAACCCCGTGGATCACCCCGTCATCCAGGGCACGGTTTTCAAAGTGTACAGCGGGCGGGGCAACGAAAACGGCACGGCGTTTATCACCATGCAGCCCAACACCTGTGTGCGTAACATGAGCTTCTGGTATCCCGAACAAGCCCCCTCAAATATCGTGGCGTATCCGCCCACCATCTGCATGAGCGATTCCACCGTGTGGGGCGCGGATTACATGCATGTCAAGAATGTTACGCTGGTCAATTCCTACATCGGCATCATATCCGCCACGGTTTCGGGCGGACAGATGCCCGTTTGCCCGACGCTGCGCTATGTCTACGGCTCGCCGCTGAAAATGGGCGTAGACATGGACGGCATCGTGGACGTGGGTCGCTTCGACTTCCTCTATTTTTCGCCGGAGTACTGGGTGAACTCGGGGTTGGCAGGCGCGCCTGCCGCCAACAACACGACGTATACGGATTATTTGTATAACAACGCCACCGGCGTGGCGCTCGGTCGTATCGACTGGTCGTACCTGACCTATGCCAATATCTCCGGCTATCGGCAGGGACTGCGTTTCCGCGAGTCTACCATCGACCCCGGCAGCGCGCCCAACGGGCAGTGCTATGCGCTGACACTGCAAAACTGCCGATACGGCATCTATACCGCCAGCATGAGTTCCTGCGGCGAGGCGGTCACGTCGGTGAAGATCGACAACTGCGAATACGGTATCTATATCGAGCGGGATTCCCAAAATGCGGACGGTCTGCTGCAAATGATGGATATCAACATTCATGCGACCGCCTATGCCGTGTATCACGATGGATACATTAACCTGACGATGACCAACGCCTCCTTCAACGGCGGTGTGGCGTATCTCAACAACGGCGTGACCACCTTCACAAGCTGTGCGTTCAACACCACCGGCACGCAGGTGTCGCTGGGCGACGACTGCATGAACGCGATTCTCTCCGGCTGCACGTTCAACGGCGGTATGAAGCTGACCGGCGCGACCGACGGCAAGGTTGCCGTGGACAATGAGTCGGTGGACGTGGCGTCCATCTCGGATATCCCGGATTTTGCGTATGATTACACCTGCAAACCGGCGCGGGAGTACCTGTATGTGGTGAGTGCGGACGCGTCCGGCAACAGCGATGTGACCGCTGTCATCCAAGCGGCGCTGAACGAGGCGGGCAGCGAAGGCGGCGGCGTGGTGTTCCTCGCGCCCGGTCATTATCGGCTGAACGGCACGCTGACCGTCCCCTCCGGCGTGGAGCTGAAGGGTGCGGTGGATATCGGTCGCAACCCGATCCAGCTCGGCACGATTTTTGAGGTGTACGGCGGCGCGGGCAATGCGGACGGCACGGCCACCGTGACGTTGCAGGCGAACAGCGGTATCCGCGGCATCGTGTTTAACCAGCCGCAGCAGAATTACGCCAATCCCACCGCGTATCCCTATTGTGTGCGCGGCGCGGGCGAAAATGTGTATGTCATCAACGTGTCGCTGCGCAACGCGTATAACGGCGTGGACTTGATGACCAACCGCTGCGACCATCATTACGTGGAATATCTTGCGGGCATCGCGCTGAAAAACGACCTCAAGGTCGGCGGCGGCTCGACGGGCGGCGTGATCTGCAACATGCAGGTCAACTACGGTTGCCTGAACAACGGCAACGAATCCAAAAACGGCTCGTGGCCCAATTCTCCCACGGATTCCGCAGGACAGCAGGCGGTCCAGCAATGGCTGCACAACCACTCCGAGGTGTTCACCATCGGCGACACCGAGCAGCAGATGTGTTTCAACAACTTCTCCTTCTCCGGCCGCTACGGCATCCGCCTGATCGGCGAATCCGGCACCGGCGGCAACGGTCTGCCGGACGGTTGGATTCTCGGTCAGGGCGTGGATTCGGGTATTTCCGCCTTTTGCATTGAGGCGATCGGCAGTATGCCGTTTGTCAACGCCCAGATCGTGGCGCTGGCAAAGGACTATGTGGATACCGCATACACCAATCATATCATTCTCACCGACGGCTGCACCGGCACGGTGGATATGTATAATGTCGCCTGCTGGGGCAGTGCCAAGGGCTTTGTGCGCGCAGACAACGGCACACTGAACCTGTATAACAGCAATTTCTTCAATTTTGTCGAATACTTCGGCTATGCGGCGGCAGGGGCGCGGGTGAACCTTGTCAACTCGATGTTCCATTCCAACGGCAGCCAGAAGCTGTTCTACGACAACAAACATAATGTCGCGATGGCGAACGTGTTCTACACCAATTCCATCGCGGATCTCGATGACTATATCAACGCGGCGCGGGTGTATAAGCGCGGTTCGACATGGGTAGAAAAGCTGGGCGTTCGCGTGCAGGCGGAAGGCTATGACGAGATGGTCGGCATGCAGGTCGAGGGCTGCGAGGACGGCGGTCAGGAACTCGGCTTTATCGACGCCGGCGACTACGCCGCCTATACGGTGAATGTGCCGAGCGCGGGTGCATATACGCTGCGTCTGCGGGCGGCGTCGCCCAACGACGGCAGCCGTGTGCAGCTGCAAAACGCGTCGGGGACGGCGCTGACCGCCGTGACGATCGGCAACACCGGCGGCTGGCAGGCGTGGGATTGCTTCACGAGCGGCAGCTTCACATTGTCGGCGGGCGAGCAGACGCTGACGCTGAACATCGTGCAGGGCGGCTGCAACCTCAATTGGTTTGAACTGATTCCTGCAAGCGGCTCGGCATCGGTTGTCGCCGTCGGCAGCGGTACGACCCGTGTGCAAGCGGAGAACTTCGCCGAAATGAGCGGTATACAAGTGGAAAGCTGCGGCGATACGGACGGCGGACAGGACGTCGGGTACACCAATCAGGGCGACTGGATGGATTACACGCTGAATGTGGCGGCGTCCGGCCGCTATCAGCTGGTGCTGCGCGCGGCATCGCCCTACACGACCGGGCTGGTCGCGGTGAAGGAACTGGGGATCACCAAGGCGACGGTCGCGGTGGGCACCACCGGCGATTGGCAACTCTATGCGAACAACGAGAGTGAAGCCTTTACACTGTTGGCAGGCGAGCAGACGCTGCGGCTCTATTTTGAGGGCGGCGACTGCAACCTCAATTGGTTTGAACTGGTGTATGTCGGCGCGGCGGGCCATATTGGCAGCACCTACGCGGGCGAGCCGGTGCAAGGTCCGCCGTCGGACGGCACGGAGACGGCGACCACGATCGGTTCTTCCACCGTCCGCATCGAAGCGGAGAATTACAACCTCATGTTCGGCGTACAGACGGAGGATTGCGGCGACGTCGGCGGCGGGCAGGATGTCGGGTACACCCATCAGGGCGACTGGCTGGAGTACACCGTCCATGTGCAGACGGCGGGCACCTATCGGCTGCAATTGCGGCTGGCCTCTCCCTACGACGGCGGTACGATTTATGTGGAAAAAGGCACGACGGCTCTGTCGCAATGCGATGTGACGGCGACCGGCGGTTGGCAGATTTATCAGACCTTCGATGCGGGCACGTTGGTGCTGCCCGCCGGCGAGCAAACGCTGCGGCTCTATGTGCAGCGCGGTGATTTCAACATCAATTGGCTGGAATTGACCTACGATTTGCACGCGTTCGAAAAAGCGGGCAATCCCGTCATTTCCACGCTGTTCACCGCCGATCCCTCCGCACATGTGTGGGAGGGCGACGACAAAATCTACGTATATGCGTCCCATGATGTGTTCCCGTCGCGCGGCTGCGATCTCATGGACGCGTATCACGTCTTTTCCTCCGACAACATGGTGGATTGGCACGACGAAGGCGAGATTTTGCGGTCGAGCGATCTCGACTGGGGCATCAGCGGTTTCATGTGGGCGCCCGATGCCGCGTATAAAGACGGCACGTACTATTTCTACTATCCGCATCCTTCCAACGATCCGTGGAACAGCACGTGGAAGATCGGGGTTGCCACCAGCAACGAGCCGGCGGCAAACTTTGTGGATCAGGGATATATCGCGGATTTGGCAAACTATTCACTGATCGACCCCTGCGTGTTCCAAGACGACGATGGCAGCTACTACATCTACATCGGCGGCGGTGCGGTCTCCATGGGCGGCAAGCTCGGCGCGGACATGATGTCCATCGACGGTGCGATGCAGAAGATGGAAGGGCTGGAGGACTTCCACGAGGCTTCGTGGGTGTTTAAGCGCGGCGATACGTACTATTTCATGTATGCGGACAATACGGTGGGCGAAAATCAGATGCGCTACGCCACCGCCGCTTCGCCGCTCGGTCCGTGGACCTATCGCGGTGTGATGCTGGAGGGCACCGGCTGCGATACCACTCACGGTTCGGTGGTGCAGTATAAAGGCAACTGGTATTTGTTCTATCACAATTGCGCGATCTCGGGCAACGGCACGCTGCGTTCGGTCTGCATCGATCGGCTGTATTTCAACGCCGACGGCACCATTCAGCCGGTGGTCCAGACCGCCGAAGGCGTGTCCGCACTGGGCGAGGTCAAGGGCGATAACACCGGTACGAGCAGCGAGTCGCTTTCGCAGTATACCGAAACGACCGCCTATGGTCTCGACTCCGCCACCGTGGGCGGCGGTGCGACCAAGGGGGACAACAGTATCGACAATCTGCACATCAGCGGGGCGTATGCGGAATTTAGCGGTATTGACGGCGGAAACGGCGGCAAGGCGCTGCTGAAGGTGTATTATGCCACACCGGACGGCGCGTCCGCCAAGGTGGACACGACGGGCGACACGGCAGGCGACGGCTATTATCTGGGAATGCAGAAGACGAGCAGTTGGTCGGATTACAGCGGCGTCGGTCAGTGCATAATTGATCTTGCCGCAGGGCAAAACAACACCATTCGCCTGACAGGCGGTATGGGCGGCTTCAATCTTTCCGGCATCTCGGTTTCGCTTGCGCCCGACGGCGCGGCGACCTATCAGGCGGCGCGTGTCGGCGGCGGTGCGACGCTGACGGGCGACAGTCACGT
>CAJKXG010000096.1 GCA_905203795.1 uncultured Oscillospiraceae bacterium
CGCCCGGCGACCAACAGCACCGGCAGGGCGCAGACCCACACCAGCAAATACGGCTGATCCACTGTCCACGCGGCAAACGGCAGCGAGGAAATCCACCCCGTCAGCCACAACAAATACCGCGCCCCCAAGCCGCCCAGAAACAGCAGCGGACGACCGATCAGCGACGGCAGCAGTGCGCCGACACAGCCGCAAACCACGGTCGCGCCGGCGGCAAAATCCGCCAGCGGATTGGACAGCACCGACCACAGTGGCACTTCTCCAAAGCACCATGCCACGATCGGCAGTGTGGGCAGCACGGCGGCGATCGTCAGGATCACCCCGTCCAGAACCTTGCTCTGTATCCGCTGCCGAAGCGTCATCGCTGACGCGGGCGGCGCTTTTCGCCACAACGGCGGCAGGAAGATCAGTCCCAGCATCGAGCCGACCGACAGCAGCAGCCCGACGTCATACACCGCCTGCGGCTGCACCGCCAGAATCAGCAGTACCGCCGCGCCGAGCGAGTTGGCGGCGTCCGCCTCCCGCTCGACGATATCGCCGAGCAGCAACACCCCGCACATGACAGCCGCCCGCAGCGTCGAGCGGCTCATGCCGGTCAAAATCGTAAATCCCGCCACGACCGCGATGGCCGCCAGCGCCTGCGGACGACGCGACAACCGCAGCAACCCGCGCGTAGCCAGCATCAGCATCGTCAGGTGAAAACCCGAAACCACCAGCAAATGCGCCAGCCCTGCCGCGCGAAATTGCCCCTTGATCTCCGGCGACAGGTCGCTTTTATCCCCGAAACAGATGCTTTTGAGCAGCGCCGCCACATCTCCGTCCGCCACACGATCAATGGCAGCAAACGCCCGCTCGCGCAAGGCGATAAACGGCGCGTTCCACGGGCGGCGGTCGGACAATGCGACAGTCAACGGCTCGTCATTCGACGCACACCACGCCCGCAAATACACATCCTCCGCGCGCCACGTATCCGTCGCGGATACATGAAACGTGCCCGATACCGTGTTATAGCACTCCGGCATATGCTCATCCTGCCGCACCCAGAGCAGAACACGCGTCCCCGCCGGCAGTGCGCCGTCGGTCACTTCGGCAATATAGGCGACGGATGCGTCGGTCGTATCCGCTTCCTCCGCCAGCCACACAGTCAACGAGACGTCCTGCCCGTCCATGGCCAGCAGCGGACGTACCGTCGCCGCTTCCCGATACGCAAACAGCGAAAAGGCGGCTGTTGCCGTCAGCAACGCCGCCACCATCGCCGTGTGGGTACGCAGCGCGCGCACAGCAAGCACACCGAGCGCCAGAAATCCGCTTGCGATCGCCAACCCCACTGCTATGTGAAATTTTACCACTGTTGCAATCGCCATAGCGCCGAAAAACGCAAAGCCAACGACGAACAGCGGCCGTTTCATAGGAACCCCGCTTAATCAAAGAACAGCGGCAACGGTTCGAGGAAGAAGATATCGTCGCGTTTCGCCGCGTCTCCCTCCGCCAGCACAGTGCCGCAGCCGACGGTGATCGCGCCCGCCACATCCGCCAGGGTTTGCAGTGCCCGCAGCGACTCGCCCGTACTGATCACATCGTCCACGATCAGCACCCGCTTGCCCTTCATGCTGTGCAGCTCCGACTCGTCCAGATACAGCGTCTGTTCCTTGTCCGTCGTGATGGAATGCACCGGCACAGCCACCGGCTCGGGCATGTACAGCTTCGGATATTTGCGGGCGAGCACATACGGCTTGCCGCTCTGCCGCGCCATCTCATACGCCAGCGGAATCCCCTTGGCTTCCGCCGTCAGCACCACGTCGAACGCGGGCGCTTTTTCCAGTAGCGCGGCGGCCGACGCCACCGTGATCTCCACGTCTCCAAACATCACAAATGCGCCGATGCGCAGCGACTCGCTGACACGGCACAGCGGCAGCCGACGCTTCAGCCCCGCAATGGTGATCTCATAATACTCCATGATAAACGCCCCTTTAACCGTTCTTTTTCTTGGAATACTCCTTCATGCGCTGCTCCTTGGACAGGATGCGCTTGCGCAGACGAATGGATTTCGGTGTGACCTCCACCAGTTCATCGTCGTTGATAAATTCGAGGGACTGCTCCAACGACAGCACCGTCGGCGGCGTGAGACGCAACGCCTCGTCCGAACCCGCCGCACGCATGTTGGTCACGTGCTTTTTCTTGCACACATTGACCGCCACATCCTCGCTTTTCGGCGACTCGCCGATGATCATGCCTTCGTACACCGGCACGCCCGGCCCGACAAACAGCATGCCGCGCTCCTGCGCGTTAAACAACCCATAACTGCTGGTTTCGCCCGTCTCGAACACGACCAGCGACCCCTGCGGACGCTGCGGAATATCGCCCTTGTACGGCTCATAACCGTCGAACACGCTGTTCATGATGCCGTTGCCGTTGGTGTCGGTCAAAAACTGCTGGCGATAGCCCATCAGACCGCGCGACGGAATGCGGAATTCGAGATGGCTCATGCCGGTGTCGCGCGTGCCCATGTCGAGGATCTCCGCCTTGCGCGAACCGAGCTTTTCCATCACCGCGCCGACATACGCTTCCGGCACTTCGATCATGAGCAGCTCCATCGGCTCGAGCAGGGTGCCGTTCTCATCCTTTTTGTAGATCACCTGCGGGCGGCTGACCGCAAATTCGTACCCCTGCCGCCGCATGGTTTCAATGAGAATGGACAGGTGCAGCTCGCCGCGACCCGACACCTTAAACGCGTCGGTGGTATCGCTTTCCTCCACGCGCATGCTCACATTGGTCAGCACCTCTTTGAACAGGCGGTCGCGCAGGTTGCGGCTGGTCACAAATTTGCCCTCCCGACCGGCAAATGGGCTGTTGTTGACCATAAACATCATCGAAATGGTCGGTTCGTCGATCTGTACGAACGGCAACGCCTCCACACAGTCGGGCGCGCACGCCGTTTCGCCGATATTCAGATCGGTAATGCCGGTCACGGCGACCAGATCGCCGACAGAAGCCGTATCATGCTCGATCCGCTGCAAGCCCTCAAACTGGAACAGCTTGCCGATGCGGGCGTTGGCCGTCGTGCCGTCGGTCTTGCAGATGGTGACGGCTTGTCCGTTTTTCACCGTGCCGCGCACCACGCGTCCCACGCCGATGCGCCCGACATATTCGTCATAGTCGATATTGGAAAACAAAATTTGCAGCGGCGCGTCGGGGTCGCCCTCCGGCGCGGGCACATATTTCAGGATCGCCTCAAACAGCGGCTTCATATCGCCCTCGCGGTCCTCCGCGTTCAGCGACGCATAGCCGTCGCGTGCGGACGCAAACACCACCGGAAAATCCAATTGATCTTCGTCCGCGTCCAGTTCGATGAACAGATCCAGCAGTTCGTCGATCACCTCATACGGGCGCGCACCGGGACGGTCGATCTTGTTGATGACGACCACAGGCGTTTTGCCGAGCTGTAACGCTTTCTTCAGCACAAACCGCGTCTGCGGCATACAGCCCTCAAACGCATCCACCAGCAGCAACACGCCGTCCACCATTTGCAGGATGCGCTCCACTTCGCCGCCGAAATCCGCGTGACCGGGGGTGTCCAGAATATTGATTTTGGTATCGCCGTACATCACGGCGGTGTTTTTCGACAAAATCGTGATGCCGCGCTCGCGTTCCAGATCATTGGAGTCCATCACACGTTCCGCCACCTGCTCGTTGACGCGAAACACGCCACTCTGCCGCAGCAGTTGATCGACCAGGGTGGTCTTACCGTGATCGACGTGTGCGATGATCGCCACATTGCGTAAATCTTCCCGTATTGCCATACATGACCAGTTCCTTTCGCGCCGCTTTCCATACTTTTCAAACCGATTCAGTATAGCACACTTTCCGAAAAATCACAAGTATTTTTGCGAAAAAACTCGACTGATGCACCTACGTCCTCCAGCCGCCTCGGAACGCGGCGTCAAAAACGCCCCATCTGTCAGACAGGACGTCGCCTTATCCGACAAATGGGGCGCGATTCGGTTTTCTGTCCGCCAGTGCTTTATCGGCACTTTCTGCGGTGACGGAGCAGAAGAACGGCGGCGACAGCGGCAGCGGCAACGAGCACGACCGCCCCGCCGATGATCGCGATCTGATATCCGGAAAGACCCAACCACACGGTCTCGCCCTCGAGTTTTATGCTGTTGGGCTGCACCAGAATGCGAACGGCATCCTCATCAAAACCGTCGATGTTGCGGGATAACCAGTTGATGATCCCCGCGCGGTTATCCGCGTTCTCCGTGCAGATCTCCAGAGCGTTTTTGTCCTCCAAAACGGATGTTTGATAAATGCCCAATTCGGTCAAATGCGGGGTCAGCGCGTCCTGCATGGTATGCAGTTGCGCAAGCGAAACCGCCGCCTGCTCAAAGACGATCGCGTCTTTGGTCAGTTCCGCCGCCGTGTGTTGACAGTGGGTATCGGTCAGATGTTTGTCGGCGAGCGTTGCCAGTGTGTCGGCGGAAAACAGCTGCTCATATGCCGCGCGGTTGCTCCCGTCGGTCACGGCGATGTGCAGGGTCGCCTGAGAATCCAAGTAGATGCCCGACAGCGTGCCGTTTTGCATCAAGGTGTCCCGATCGCCCGCCTGCGCATAAAACTGCGCAAGCAACTCGTCGCTGAACTGCTGACGGCACTCTGCCAGCGAATGGGAATCGGCGGCAACGGAAAAAACGGATAGGTTGGTCACCGTCAAAAGCAGCACGAAAAACCAAACCAGCGATTTGCGCCATGTCGCGTTCATGTTTCATAACTCCTTTACAAAAGAATTCCGCTATTTCTACTATTTTTAATATTATCACACTTTACCATTTGCTGCAAGATATCAAAATAGAATTAAAAAATTATTTACATTTTCAAAGTCGTGTCATGAATCCTAACGCCCTGCCCGCATATAAAACGATCGACTGCAACGAAGGATGCCGTCACAGTCGATCAATTTTATATGGTTTTGTTCACGCGGTTTTCGACGGCGGCTGCCTCACGCCAGATCGAAATCCCAGCCGATGATGTTGCCCGTCAGACGCGCGGCAACGGGATCGAACCCGCCCGCGTCCACGCGCAGCGCACTGACCAGCACATGACCCGCGCCCACCTTGACGGTGAACAGCGGTGTGCCGCCGAATTTGGTGTAATCGGTCGGCTTATTGATGTAGCCGTGCCACTCCAGCGTTTCCGCCAGCACGGTGATATCGCGGCTGAGGCGATCCACCGTGTAGCGTCCCGCCGCCACATACGGCACGCGGCGCTCGTCGGTGAACCACGCGGTATCCAGCTCGTCGATGCCGTCGAACACCGTGCTTTCGGGGGTGTTCATCGTGAT
>CAJKXG010000097.1 GCA_905203795.1 uncultured Oscillospiraceae bacterium
GCTTTCCTTTATGCCTTTTTGAAAATAAACGACTTACTCAAAAAGAAATTGATGATCAGCACAACGATGTTGCCGAGCACCTTGGCGATGCCGTCGCTGATGTGCAGCGTGCCGATCATGAGAAACAGCAGCACTTGATTCACACACAGCGAAAACACCCGCACGCCGCAAAACCGTCCCGCTTCCCGCAGAATCTCTGTCGGCGTGTGCGCGTCGCCGCGAAACACCCACAGCTTGTTCGACACATAGGCAAACAGCGTCGAGCCGACCCACGCCACCGCGTTGCCGATGAGATAATGCAGCGACAGCAGGTTGCCGCACACAAAAAACAGCACCAGATCGATGAGCGTCGTGCCCACGCCGCACACGGCGTACCCCACCGTCTCGCGGTTGATCAGCTTGGGGAACCGCCGCCATGCCCAGCAAAACACGCCGATACACAGCAGCATGACGCCCGCGCCCGCCCATTCACAGACGAGCTGCATCCAAATAGCGGACGACGTATACTGCATCAGCGCGCGGCTGAGACCGCCCAGCGCGGCGAGCAGCACACACAGCGCGCCGCCGAGTGCCAACGAACTGTTCTGCCGCCAGCCGGAGGTGCGCAGCGACCGCCACACTCCCGCCGCCAACAGCGCATACAGCAACGCCGGAACGAGTAGCGGCACCAGCCGCAGGAACACGCCCTGCGCCGCCGTATTCAAATCCCCCAGCACCGCCGTCGTGAGCCACAGCAGCCCGTTCGCCAGCGCCGTCATATTCGACTCCGCCATCTGCTGCGGCAGCGCCGACAGCAGCAGCACCCACATCGCCCACAGCGTCGTGACCACCCAGCGGCAAATCGGCATGATTTTGTCGAATTTTATATCCTTCAAGCCACCACGCTCCTTTCCGCGTCAAGGTGGAATCAAAGCCCCGGAATATAGCGGCGAATCGCGGCGGCAACGCCGTCCTCCGCGCTGGACAGTGTGATGTGCTTTGCCCGCTTTTTCAGTTCGTCGCACGCGTTGCCCATCGCCACACCGATGCCCACATAGTCGATCATATCCGCGTCGTTCATGCTGTCGCCGATCCCCATCGCCCGCTCACGCGGGATGCCGGTGGTCTCCAGCACCGTTCGGATGCCGCCGGATTTGCAGCAGCCGCGCGGCAGCGCTTCCATGTAGGTTGGGTGTTGGATCACCTCGAAATATGGTTCGAGCAGTGCGCGTCCCTCGGGCGCGAGCTGTCCGTCGGCGGTGATTTTGGAGATCGGTGCACCGGCGTAGCGATCGGAAAAATCCGTCTCCGCCGTGATCTCCTTCCAATCCGGCTGGCGGTAGCCCACCTCGTGCATGTAGAACATATCGTCCTCGCCCTCGATCACCAGTGCGACGTCCTGCGGGAGATAATAGCGGCAAACACAGCGCAGCGCTTCCTCCGACAGGCAGGTACGGCTGAGACGCCGATCCCCCAGCCGCACATCCGCACCGCCGCCCGCGATCACGCCGTCGAACCCGACCGCCAGCGTTTCGCGCGGGATGCACCGCATGGAACGTCCGGTGCACAGCAGCACCAGATGTCCCGCCCGCTGGGCGTCGCGGACAGCACGCACATTGGCGGGCGACGGGGGGGGGCGGGCATAGTTCAGTGTGCCGTCGATATCCAAAAAATCGCGTAGGGTTGCATAGGGAAACTCCTTTTAACATGGGACTTCTCGCCGACGTATACTGAAAGAGAGCCATCGTGCTCAAAACACATAGCGCCCGTCGGGGTGATAGAGAATGTAGCTTGCTTTTTCGCCGTATAGTTCGGTCAGCGCGCGCACTTCGTCCGCGATCTGCGCTGCCGAATAGTCGTCTGCCTGTATCCACGGCACGATCGCCGGTCGTTTGTCCGCCGCGATCAGTTCGACCCGCGCTTTGATCTGCGCTGCCAGCAGCGACACCGCCTCATAGGGGTGGGACGCGGGCGCGCTCAGCTTTTGCGTGCCGACCGTCAGCTTGTTGCCGAGCGACGAGGGGAGCAGCATCGGCGACACAGCGGGCGCGCCGAAGGTCAGCGGATTGCCGCCGAACGGCTGTGTGCCGTCTCCGATCGCCGCCAGTGCGGGCGAGGACAGCATCCAGTGACCGCTCCCCACTGCTTCGGTCATCTCGGCGGCAAACTGCGAGAGGATCTCCGCGCGAGACAGCGATGTTTCCGCAAACTCGCCGAAATACGCTCTGGAGGTTTGGTTGGGGAACTGCACGCCGTCCAGCATCAGCAGGTCACAGCCCGCACCGCGCAGTTCCGCCGCCAGTTCGGTGATAAATCGGCGGGCATCCGGCGCATAAGGATTGAGCCAGCGCTTGCCGCCTTTGTCGGGCGCGTTGTCGTACCAGGTGGACTTGGGACTGCCCTGCACCGTGATACGCGCATTTTCCAGATGGCGCGGCGACAGCGGATCGGCGAAGGCATACAGCCGCGGAACAGGGGTGAAGCCCTTGTCGCGCAGCGTTTGCAGCGCCGCTTTCAGTTCGTCCATCGTCAGCGCGTCGGCGGCGATGCTCTCAGCCTGCACCGCCAGCTCGGTCGCGGACGCATAGCGAATCACGCCGTCCGCACCCTTCAGGTCAAACAGCACTGCGTTGTATCCGGCGGCAGAGGCGGCGGTCAGCGTCTGTTCCCACGCCGTCAGATCGCGCAGTGCCGACGACGGCAGATAGATCATGCGCATACCGCTGAACGACACCGTGTCCGTCGGGGTGTCCGGTATGTCCGACGACGTATCCGGCGTGTCGGCGGGTGTGCTTGCCGGCGGATCGGTGGGAACTGTCGTCGCGGAGGACGACGGTTCGGTCGTGTTGGTGCGGGAAAGCAGCGGGATGAGATAATAGCCGGCGACGATCATGGCGGGAATCAGCAAAATCGTCAGCACCGTACCTATGATCTTGCCGGGATTCCGCCGTTTGCGGAACAGCCGCTTACTTTTGCGGGACATACGGCCACACCTGTCCTTTCATAAAGTGAAAATCGCTTATACCAGCGCGCCTGTGCCGAAACCCAGCAGCGCCAGCGCGGTCAGACCGAGATAGAGCAGCGTCAGCGGCAAACCGCGAAACGCCTGCGGCACATCGGGATGATCCATCCGCTCGCGCCCCACCACCGTGAGCGCGCCGAGCAGCATAAATCCGATGCAAGAGCCGAGCGCCAGCCCGATCGTGCCGGAGAGAGTCAACACCACGCGGTGATTGGCGATCAGCGTCACGCCGATGGTGAGATTGTTGAACACAGCCAGCGACAGCAGCCGCTGCATGTGGGCGTAAAAGCCCGGCAAAAAGCGGCGGGTGAGCAGCGTCACAGCGATATACAGCAGCGACGCGATCACCACCATCACCAACGGCCGCAGCAGCTTGGCGGTGGTGCCGTTGCCGATCAGCATGTCGATCGGATACACGCACAGCACCATGGTGGTGGAAAACACGCACATCAGCGCCCCGAGCGGCACAATATCGCGCGGGCGGCGGATGACGCGCAGCATGATCGAGCTGCCGAAGCCGGTGCTCAGCAGCAGGTTTTGAAACAGCGCCGTCGCCAACAGCATATAAAACAGATCGCTCATGCCGTCTCCTCCTCTTCCGCCGCCGATTCATCCTGCACGGGCGGCTGGGTCAGGCGGCGCAAAAACCGCTGGGTATGTTGCAGCGCGGCGGACATCACCGCCAGCATGATAAATGCCAAAAACGGCGTGATCACCTTATCGCGCGGCAAAAACGGCTTGATCAGTGGCACATCCCACAGCGTGCCGTACGCCGCCAGTTCCCGCACGGCGGACACCAGACAGATCACCAGCCCGAAGCCGAGCGTCGAACCGAGTGCATCCATCACGGCGGCAGGCGGACGGTTGGACACCGAAAATCCGCCCGCGCGGTAGGTCACCAGTGTGTTGACCGCCATCAGCGGCAAAAACAGATACAGAGACGCGTATAATTCATGCGACCAATAGGTGTCCACCAGATACGCCGCGCCGATCAGCAGCAGCGACGCGCCGGTGGTATACAGCGGTGCGCGCAGCCAGGCGGGCAGCCGCTCGCCGACCAGTGACATCAGCAGACCGGTGGGCAGCAGCACCAGCGCGGTGCACAGCGTGAGCAGTACGCCGTTTTTCAGCGTCGTGCCCGCAATGAGAATGGGGCACAGACCGATCGCCTGCACCAGCACGATGTTGCGCGCCAGAAAGGTGTCGAAGAAAATCGCGGACAAATTCCAGAATTTATGCACGCCGGAAGACGATTTCATACCGCCGCACCTCCCTTCCGGTTTTGACGGTGCGCCCGCACCGCGTAGGACAGCGACCAGCAGGCACGGTCGAGCAGGGTGGAGAACAGGTTGACGATCAGCACGGCGAAGCAACAGCCTTCCTCATATTGCCCCGTGTGCCGCAACACCATCACCAGCGCCCCCGCCGCCGCACCGTATACGGTCCGCGCCAGCCAATGGCGGGGAGCCGTGACGGGGTCGGTGATCATGAACACGCCCGCAAACAACAGGTATCCCGCGCACAGCTCCAGCATCAGGCTGTTTTGCCAGCCGCTGGACACGCGCGAAAACGCCAGCGCTCCCACGGCGCACACGGCGAGATACGGCAGCAATATACAGGGCGAGACCGTACGGCGGGCGAGCAGATACAGCGCGCACGCCAGCAGGATCAGAATGCCCACCGCGCCGACGGGACCGGGAAAGTCGCCGAGCAGCAGATCGGACAGCGTATACATCGTTTCGCCGCCGCTTTTCAGCTGCGCAGCGGGCGAGGTGACCGCCGTGAGATTTTCCAGCCCGCCGAGCGCCTGCTCAGGGCTGGGGTATGTAAACATTTTTTCAGGGAACAGCACTGTCACAAAGGCGATGCCGCCCGCGGCGGGATTGAACACATTGCGGCCTTTGCCGCCAAACGGCATTTTGACGACCAAAATGGCAAAGGCAGCGGCGATGATCGGCATCCACAGCGAAGCCAGCGGCGACATCAGCGCGCCGATGATCCCGCCGGTGACGGCAGCCGTGCCGTCGAGCAACGTCGGGCGGCGGCCCATCAGCACACAGGCAAACGCCTCGCACACAAGAGCGGAAAGAATGCCCGCCAACAAAAGCTGCACCGGTCGGAAGCCGTAATAGACACAAGAGAACGCCGTCAGCGGCACAAGCGCGACCAACACGTCCAGCGACATGCCGGCGGCGCGTTCGGTGCGCCGCAGATGCGGCGCGGCAGCCGGTTTAAGCGTCATGCTGCTCCCCCCAATTCAAAAAGATACTGCCGTCATCGGCGCGCTGCGCCTCCGCCATCAGCGACGTG
>CAJKXG010000098.1 GCA_905203795.1 uncultured Oscillospiraceae bacterium
GCCGCATGGGGGTGTTCGCCACGCGCTCGCCGTTTCGCCCGAACCCGATCGGGCTGTCCTGCGTGCGGCTCGACGAGATCGTTTGGCAGAGTGAAAACGGACCGCTGCTGCGTGTTTCGGGCGCCGATCTGCTGGACGGCACGCCTATTTACGACATCAAACCGTATCTGCCCTACACGGACAGTCATCCCGACGCGGTCGGCGGGTTCACGGACAGTGTGGAACGGCGGCGGCTGACCGTGCACTGCGCGGACGCGCTGCTGCAACGTGTCCCGCCGGAGCAGCGGCAGGCTGTCGTAGATATTTTGGCGGAAGATCCGCGTCCGTCGTATCAGCAGGATCCCGAACGGGTGTATGGCATGGCGTATGCCGGCATGGATATTCGGTTTACCGTGGACGGCGATGTGCTGACGGTGCAGGAAATTTCACCGTTGGGAAAGGGCGAAAGAGGATGACGACACAGGCGTTTTCGTTGGCGTCACAGGCGGACGGGCTGTCGCAGCCGCATCTGCCGAACCGCTTGCTTTCCGGTGCGGAAGCCCCTTGCCGCATCAGCGATCGGAAGGACATTGTGTGCCGTGACGTATTGGACACGGTGACGGGCTGGCTGTAATCAAGCCGGCCTTTTTTCTTTTTGAATGTGACGGATGGGAATTTTTGACGAGATATAGGGTAGAAGGGTCCATGCTGTGAGGAAACGGAGGTGTCGAGATGGAGGATGAACGAATTGTGGCGTTGTATTGGGCGCGGGATGAGGCCGCGTTGGAGGAGACCAAAACCAAATACAACCCCTATCTGCTGGCGGTGGCACAGAACATCGTCGGCAGCCGCGAGGACAGCGAGGAGTGCGTGAACGACGCGTATCTCGGTGCGTGGAACTCGATTCCGCCGCAACAGCCGCGTATCCTGTCCGCGTATCTCGCGAAGCTGACCCGCCGTGCTGCCATCGACCGCGTGCGGCAGGCGCACCGCAGCAAACGCATTCCGCGGGACTGCTTGTCCTCGCTGTCGGAGCTGGAGATGTGCATTCCCGCCGCCGACACGGTGGAGACAGCGTGTGACGCGGCGCATTTGGCGGCGGCAATCAATGCGTATCTGCATTCGCTGGCGGCGCAGCAACGGCAGGTGTTTGTGAGCCGATACTGGTATGCGCTGTCCATTCGCGAAATTGCCGCCTGCTTTTCGCTGAAGGAATCCAATGTGAAAATGGTGCTGCTGCGCACGCGGAACGGTCTGCGTGACTATCTCGAAAAGGAGGGTGTGTTTCTATGAAACGCGACGTGATCACGGACGCCCTGTCCGAATTGGACGATTCGTTGTTGGAAGAGACCGATGCGGTGCTGCGGGAGTCGCTGGGTCAACGGACGGCACATGCGGGTCGATGGAAGTATTGGGCGGCGCTGGCGGCGTGCCTGACGCTGCTTACGGCGGCGCTGTGGCCGATTTTGCGGTATAAGCCCGCACCGCTTACCGCCGCATCAGGCAAAAGCGTCACGCTGGCGGACGGTGATGTGCCGTTCGCCTGTATCGGCGACGATGTGGTGGCGGTGCGGTACGACGCGGAGCACACGGGCAATTTGTATGTGCTGTACACCCCCACATCGGTTGAGGAGATTGCGACTGTCGGCGAAGGCTGGGACACGTTCGGCAGGTCGATCTGCATGGACAACGGCCGACTTTATCAGGAGATTCACGCGGCTTCCGGTGCTTGGGCCATTTACGAGATCGACCCGCTGAACAAGTCGGTGAAGCCGATCGTACAGCTTGATCTTGAGCAACATTTTGTGAATATGTGCCGACTGAACGAGCGAGAGCTGTTGTACGTGGTGCGCGAAGGGGGAAGCTATGCGCAGCCAGTGACGTTTATGAGGTATAACACCGAAACCGGCTCGACGGAGGCATGGTCGTTCCCGACTATCGAGACGATGCAAACGCAAGGGGCCAATGTCGAGGACATACAAGCGTCCGGCAATCGGTTGTATGTGCTGATGATACAGAATACCGTTGCCTTTAATGCCACGCTGGAAGTGTTTGATTTGACCGACTTTTCTCATTTGGAAAGCCGTTCATTACCGGACTTTATAATCCATGCGCTCAATCCGCTGAGCAGCAGCATCGCCATAGATGAAATGTATGTGACGGGTGATGCTGCCGTCTATACGATGCTCGATTACTATATGTCGGAGACTGACAGCAGGGTCGGCGGTCCGTCCTATCTGTGCTATGGAAACGAGATGTTGCAGTTGGACACCTTTTCATCTGAGGGGAGTGTGTACCACCATTTGCTGACGCCGACGCACAGCGATGCGACACATTTGTATTTTACCGAAACGGATATCGAAGCGATTTCGGCTCTGCTAGTGTTTGATGTTGCAAGCGGTCAGGCGGGACGTGTGGCGTTTGACGGGCTGACGGTGAAAAACGCGCTGATGACAGGGACGGGCGGTGTGGTCGCCGTCTGCACCGACAGCGAAAAACAGTCGCTGGTGTGGTTTGCGGAGGAGACGATCCTGAAGAACCAAACATCGGTGGAATTGAAGAAAGAACACATTACTAATGGGACGCTGACGTTTACCAAGATGGCGTCGTCGCCGTCGGTAAGAACGACGAACAACACGGCGGCTATTCGGGAGATCCAGTCGATTCTCGACAAGGCGGCTCAAAAGAAGCTGGGTCAAACCGAAGCAAAAGGCTGGCAGTACAAGGTCGATATCACGTGGGAAGGGGAAAAAACGAAAACCTACACCCTGCGCGAGTCGATTCTCAGCATCGACGGCGTG
Source organism: uncultured Oscillospiraceae bacterium (assembly GCA_905203795.1). Taxonomy (GTDB): domain Bacteria; phylum Bacillota; class Clostridia; order Oscillospirales; family Acutalibacteraceae; genus CAJKXG01. The sequence continues at coordinate 2,781 of CAJKXG010000098.1, forward strand.
GACTATCAGGCGTCGGATACGCTGGCGGATCAACTCGAAATCTTGTACGACGAGCTGGGTGCGCCGGAAGATACGGAATCCGCATTTGATGATGCCACGAAAGCACAGTACAATGAGGAAATTACCGATTGGCTGCGTCATTCGATTGCCAAGTTGGTGGATTTCGATCAGGCGGAGCCGATCAATTATCTGGCGACACCGAAGGGACGCCATATATTCGCCTGGGAGATCGCGCTGCAGGATCAGAACATCCCCACCATTTGGGAGGATACGCTCACCGGCGAAGGGGTCACCGGCGCGCTGTCGATGGCGGAGGCGGACTACGCCGCCAAATACAAGGCGCTGTTTGACGAGGAGGTCGATTGGGATGTCCTGCTGAGCACCTTCCCCGATGCGGCGTATTTCGGGCGCAAGGACGGGCGCTTGTATGGACCGGTCGTGACCGGCTGGGGTGCGCCGGATTTCTTGCTCAAAGTAACGGATTTCGTTTACAATGAGCAGGAAGGATGCCATGATTTGTCCGTGGATTTACTGACGATATACACGAATGCAATCAGCGGCAACGGAAACGTGTACCACCAGGTGGATTGGGATGCTTTGAGCCAATATGCGGGCGCGTCGGTGCTGGGGTATCCCGACAATGTGATTCATGCCAAACTGACGATCGGCGTGGAACAAAGCGGCGACGCCTATCGCATCCATTATCTGCAGTATGAGCCGGTGAAGAAGATCTCAAAGACGCCGGCGGCGGTGCAGCAGGTGCTTTGCGACTATTTCGTGGCATATGCAGAGGATGCGATGGTGGTGGATTCGTCGCCGCTGCTGTCGACGAGCGATGAGACAACCTACACCAAGTATGAGAATTGTCGGCAGAAAGGGCAATCCCTCTATCCGTATCTGGTGGGTGTGCGGCTTACGCTTTCTAAAGAAAAGGCTGATCTATACAATGGATTGAATTATCTGTATGTCGTGATGGAGCAGGTAGGCGACGAGTGGCGCGTGCAGGATGCGAGCCAAGCAGCTCCTGTGCTGTCGGTGGCGCGGCAGGGCGATTCGACGTGGTTCGGCGAGTATGAAGCGGCGATGCGGCAAAAATACGGGCAGGATTGGGTGATGCCGTCCGCACGGCCGCTTGAACCGTGGGAAGGACGATGCTTGGATTCGGATCAGTATGGTGTGTATACCAGTAATTTTTACTCGGTGCCGCTTACATTTGCCGATGGCGGCTATGTGACGAAACAGGCGGTTGAGGATTGGATAAATCAGTTTGTGACGGCACGCAAAGGCGGCACACGGCGTGCGGGGTGCACACTGTATCATTTTCTGAAAGAGATGCATATTCCTAAGGAAATAGCGCTTGCGATGCTGTGTCCGGAGCATGATGACAACGTGTATGTCACCCGTGAGCAAATAGAGGCGATATACAGCGACGATGCGGCGTTGATCAATCAAACCTGTAAAAATGACAATGCCTTGTATCATGACGGGCGGCTGTATTCCATGGGCTGGCTGGCGGAAGCGGGAGTCGCGGCGTATCGGCTGGCGGGCATCACGGCAGAGGAATTGTCCGCCTATATCGCAAACGGCGCGGCGGAGAGATACAAAGAGGAATTGACCGCACGGCTGAATGCGTTTGCCATCGCTGCCCCCACCGCTGACGAACTGGCGCTGGCGGCAGCGCAGATGAACAACCGCTTAGCGGAATTGGACAAATGGGAAGCCTCCTATGTGGAGTTTATCATGCCGGATCGCTATGAGTTTGCGTCGTGTTCGGCCGATCTGGAGCTGATGACGCGTTTTGTTGAATTGCTGAAACGGATGAAACTGACGGCGCTGCCGCTGACAGTCCGCGACGGCAGCAAACCGGGGTATATGCTGAACGTGCAGCTCGGGGACAATCTGTTCTCCTTTGGCAGCGGGTTCACGGACGGATACATTTACCTCGGCGGCGAGCTTTCCAACAAGGTGATGTTCCGCATCGACAATTTTGACGAGCTGAAAGGCGAATTGGCGGCGTTGGAACAGATCATGGAATACACGCGATAAGCGATTTTCGGCGGGGTTGGCAACGAAATTGCAAGAAAACGGTTTTTTTGTGAATTTGCTCTTGCAATTACCGGAAAGGTATGCTAGAATATACAAGTTGAAAGCTGTCAATTCTATTTGAAGGAGTTAGTTCCATGAGTGTTGCCGAAATTATTGTCGGGATCGTTTTGATCGTTTTCTCGTTGCTGATCATTGCCGTCGTGCTGTTGCAGGAAGGCCGTCAAGCCAATCTCGGTTCTATTGCCGGTGCGGCGGATACGTTCCTCGAAAAGGGCAAGGCCCGCACGCTGGACGCGATGCTTGCCAAGTGGACGAAGGTGATTGCCATCACGTTCTTTGTGTTGGTATTTGCCGGTATGCTCATCACCACGTTCCTCGGCGCGAAATAAGCAGAATGAGAAGAACACGACTCCGCTCGGACAGACTTCGGGCGGAGTCGTTTTTTATGTGAAAAGAAGGTATA
>CAJKXG010000099.1 GCA_905203795.1 uncultured Oscillospiraceae bacterium
GGTTTGCAGTGCCGGCAGCTTGGCGGCTGCCACCGGCAGCGCCATTTGCTCGTGCGCCGCCACCGTACCCGCCGCCATGCAGCCCGTATCCTCGCGCAGCACGGCACGCAGATTCAGAAAATACTCGCCGCCCGCCGTCGGTGTATCGGGAAGCGTGAACGGTACGACGACCGTCTGCTCGCCGCCTGCCGTCACCACCGTATCCAGTTCGCCGCTGTCACGCACCGCGCCGTCCTCCAGCAGCTCCCATTCCAAACGATAACGGGAGGTGTCGATGTGCTGATACTCATTGGTGATCGTGACCTCATGGCGCGCCAATTGTTCCTCTGTCGCGCGGAACCAGATCGACTGGTAGAAATACGCGACCTCCTGCATGGCGGGTTGGAGCGTGCGGTCGGCAAACACCAAGCCATCCGCCAAAAAGCTGCCGGAATGGATCGCTTCGCCCCAGTCGCCGCCGTACGCATAATACTGTCCCGCCATCGCGGCGTTGCCAGTCTCGGCGTAATAATCCCACGCCGAATCGGTATCCGCGTGATAATCGTCCTCGGTAAAGCGCGTGAAATCCATCCACAGCATCACCGACGCGTCCTCGGGCGAAACGGCATAGTCGCCGTTTCCGCGGTCGGCGGCATCCTGCGCCGCCAATTCCTCCTCGGTCAGCAGGCGGTTATACACACGCGCCATCGCGACTTCGTTGTCGCCCGTGCGTCCGGTTTCGGTGTCGTAGTTAATGGCAAATTGGTAATCACTGCGCGGGATCGGCGCGGTGATCGGCGCATCGTGGGTGCGTGTCAGCACCACCCCGTCGCAGATCATGGACACATGCGTGCCGTCGAACAGAACCGCCAGATGATGCCAGTTGTTTTTCCAATCGGACGGCAGGCGGAAATTGCTGACCTGCCAGTTGCCGTCGGCAAACAGCACCAGATCCAGACTGGAATCCCCGTATACCCGCAGGCTGACCTGATGGTCGCTCTTGGCCATCAGCGATTGATATTCCCCGCTTCCATGCGGATTCACCTGCATTTCCAGTGTAAAGGAGCGGCGGCCGGAAAGCGCTTCATCCAACGCGTCCAGCGTGTTCATGATCACATGACCGTCGGACAGCACCTTGCCCCATTCATCGCTGTCGGCAATCGTGCCGTTCAGCGACGCTTTGCAGTGGTAAGCACTGCGATCCACCTCCAACACCTGCGGCGTCGGCAGCGGTGTGGCGAGGGATTTATCGGCGAAATCCCACACGAACCCACCTAAGAGGTTGTCGTATTTCCGAATTTCCTCCCAGTAATCCGCCAAGCCACCGGTCGTGTTGCCCTGCGAAAAGACATATTCGCACAGCACATAGGGCATGTGATTCGCCGCCTGTCCCCGTTCTGTCAGCGTATTGACGCCCGGATACATGTTGCTCGCCACATCCACGCCGCCGCGATCCTGCAAGCCCTCGTAATGAACGGGGCGGGTGGCGTCGAGCGGTCGCAGTACTTCCTGAATGGCGCGCTGGAACATTTTGCTGTTCGGCGTATCGCCGCACTCGTTGCCGAGCGACCACATCACGACACATGCGCGGTTTTTCTGCGCTTGGATGTTCGCGGTCAGGCGATCGCGGAACGCCGCCGTGAAGTAAGACGCCATCACATCGCTGTCATTTTGCAGCGAATGGCTTTCCATATTGGTCTCCGCCATCACCAGAATGCCGTATTTGTCGCAGAGATAATAAAAATACCGATCGTCCGGATAATGCGACGTGCGCACGGCGTTGATGTTATTCTCCTTCATGATCCGCATGTCCTGCTCATACAGCTCATGCGGAATGTATTTGCCGGTCATCGGATTGTTGTCGTGACGGTTGACCCCGCGGAAAAGCAGCGGCTTGCCGTTGAGCAGGATCGTCTGATAGGAATTGGTCACTTTCTCATAGCTTCTGTTGACCGCTGTTTTGGTGAACGTGATCTCGCGGAAGCCGAGCTGCTGACTGACACAGGCAAACAGCTTGCCGCCGGTTTTCTCATACAACGACACGACCAGCGTGTAGAGGTACGGGTCCTCATCCGACCAAAGATGCGGCGCCGCGACCAGCCGCTCCAGCGTCACCGTTGTCTCGCTGCCGCTGTCGATCACGCTCACATCCTGCCGCAGCGGCGCGGTCAGGACAGGCTGTCCCGCGGCGTCGAACACCTGCACATCCAAGCCGTACGTGGACGCGGCTTCGCTGCTGCGGTTGGCCACCTGCACCGACAGCTTGAGCTGTGCGTCGGTGAAGGTGTCGTCCAGATCCGTTTCCACCTTGTAATCGCGGATGTAGACAGCGGGATTCGTGTACAGGTACACGTCGCGGAAAATGCCGCCCAGACGCAGAATATCCTGATCCTCAATCCAACTGCCGTCGCACCAACGGTGCACGCGCACCGCCAGCACATTGTCCTTGCCGTCCGCATTCAAAAAAGCGGTGATATCAAAATCATGCGCATCGTAGGAATCCTCCGTGTACCCCACCTCATGCCCGTTCACATACAGGTACATGGCGGATTCTACACCCTGAAAAGAGATGTACACCTTGCGGCCGTTTTGCAGCCAATCCGCGTCCACATCAAAGGTGCGGCGATAAAAGCCCACCGGATTGGTGACGGTCGGCACGGCAGGCACCAGATCGCGGTCGGCGATCCCCGCGCCCTCGTTGCCGTACACCCCTTTCCACGGGGTATCAATATTGGAATAAATGGGGAAATCAAAGCCCTGCGTCTGCCAACTGGCCGGCAGCGTGACCGTGCGCCAGCCGCAGCCGTAATCGGCGTTGGCATAATCGCTCACGACCCCTTTGCCGTGATAGGGATTTTCCTGTACGCCGGTGTACGCGGTCTCAAAGAAATGTTGGGGAACGCCCGCTTTTTCCGCCTCGGTCATATTGCGGTATACCGTCAGATCCCAGCTTTCCCCCTCGCCGGTCAGCAGCCGATAATACGGCGAATGCGAAAAATCGCCCGTCGTCGCTCCTTGGATCGCATGCTCCACGCTGTCATACGGCATCGTGTCGGTCGCGTGCGCCGGCTCACGATTGACGCCGAACACATCCGACTGCCGCACGGCAGCTCCGTTTACATCCTTAGAATTCACTTCGCCTGTCCACTCCTTTTCGGTAAAATAGGTCACGCCCGGCAGCACGGTGTTTTGTACCGTCAGCGACGGCCAAACCGCATCGCTTCGCCAAGGGGAAGCCGTTTCCGCCGCCGTCGGCAACGGCGGCAGGACGGATGACAGACAGGTGACGATCAGCGCCACGGCCATCAGCACCGCCCACACCCTTGTGGTGATCCGTTTGCACATGTTCTCCTCCGCCTTTCTGTTTGTTGGGGATGATCCAGGTTCAGTATACCTGTCATTTTCCCCAACTGCAATGCGGTAATCTTGGGGGTTTTTATCACTGGTATTTGTAGTTATATTGTGTTACAATTTATAAAACAACCGATAGCATCAGTCGTCATTTGGCTTGAATTCAGAGAAAACACCTGCTATCGTTCTGATGTCTTTTGGTCTTTATTTTGGCAAGGAGGGAAACGGCATGGCACATCGGCCGCGGCAGCGAACGGTTTTTCTGCTCAACCGAGGGCTGCAAAATGTCAACCCGCGTGAGCTTGGCGAGGAATGGTGCGCACCGGATTTTCGCATGGGTCCCTCCTATCGCCCGTATTATTTGCTGCACTATGTGTTTTCCGGCAAAGGTGTTTTTCAAATCGGGAAGGAAGCGTTCACCGCCACCAAAGGACAATTGGCGATCCTGCGTCCGCTGGACGTGATGAACTACGCCGCCGACGAAAACGACCCGTGGCATTATTGCTGGCTGGGCTTTGAAACCACGCTGGACATTCCGGTGCTGCGCTCCCGCTCGCTGGTGGACCTGCCGCAGGCGGAGCATATTTTCCAATCGCTGAAAAACGCGGACGCCATCCCCTTTGACCGCGAATATTTCGTGTGCGGAAAAATTTACGAGCTGTTGACGCTGCTGCAGCAGTTGGCGGCGCCGGTGAAAAACCAGACCGTGGATTGCATTTTTAAGATCAAGCACTATCTGGATGCCAATTTCAGCCGTCCGATCAACATGGAGCAATTGGCGGAAAGCGTGAATCTCAATCCCAGCTATATGAGTACCGCGTTTCGCAAGTATGTGGGACGGTCGCCGCAGCAATACCTGATCGACGTGCGGCTGGAACGCGCCGCCGAGCTGCTGGTCAATGAAGGCTATGCGGTAGGGCTGGCAGCGGCCGCCTGCGGCTATCCGGACGTCTATCATTTTTCCAAAATATTCCGCAAACGATACGGCGTCTCCCCCACCGCCTATTGCAAACAGCAATCCCCTGACGAAGCGGATGAGAAAAAGCCTTGAAGCATATGCTTCAAGGCTTTTTCATACGAGGGCAGCGTCATCGTGAACACCGTCCTGTCGACCTCGGCAACGGCGCAGCGTCCGTCTCAAACGGCGTATCAAAGCGATATGTTCGGATCATAAAGCTATCCATCCGTAACCATGTGCCGTCAAATCAACCCGTATTTCCGTTTGACGCGCTCCAGCTTTTCCAGCATCGGCTCCGCCAAAAAGAAGAGGAACACGACCGTTGCCAGCGCATGGATCATATCCATCGGCAGTCCCGCCGCCTCATACGCCAGCAGTGTGGGCAGATTCAGCGCGGCTCGCGCCATGACGGCGGAAGCCAGATTCATCAAGCCGCCGTAAAGAAGCAGTGTCGTGAAAAAGCCGAACGCCATCAGCGACAGGCGGCTGCGGCGCAGCAACCCGTTTTGATAGAGTAAGCCTGCCAAAAAACCGATCATCCCCATGGCGAACATCTGCCACGGCGTCCACGGTCCTTGCTGAAACAGGATGTTGGAGGTCAGCATGGTCAGCGACCCGACCAAAAAGCCCGTCTCCCCGCCAAACGCCGCACCGACAATGATTGTCAGCGCCGCGACCGGCTTAAACTGCGGCAGGATATACATGGCACTGCGCCCCGCCACGCCGAGCGCGCACAGCACGGCGATGAGCACCAGCTCCCGCGCCTGCGGGCGGCGGCTCTCAAACATCAAAAAGAACGGGAGCATCCCCTCCAGCAGTACCAACAGCGAGATGAACAGATATTTTTGATCTCCCAGATATGTCACACCCACAAACAGCGTGAGCGGGATCGCCAGCAGGATCATCCCCACCGCGCAGTATGCGCGTCGGG
>CAJKXG010000100.1 GCA_905203795.1 uncultured Oscillospiraceae bacterium
CCGCCGCCGTTCGAGACGGCTGCCGCGAGCCGCCCGTCGGCAATCCACGCCATGCCGCCCTGAAAAATGGGATATTCGATGCCGAGAAGTTCACATATCGGTGAACAAAGCATATGTCTCATCCTTTCCTGCCTATAAGGAAGTGGGGAGGCGCTTAGCGCCTCCCTGCGCCCGTGTCAGCCGACCAGCGACTCGATCTTGTCCACCAGTGCGCCGACCGTCGCTAGCGAGGTGTCCATTTCCACTTCGATGTTGAATTCGTCCTCGATGTCCATCAGCATTTCGGTGATGTCCAGCGAATCAATGCCGAGATCGGCAAATTTGGTTTCCGCCGTGATGGTCTCCGCGTCGATGTCCAGTTTTTCCGCCAGCATTGCTTTGATTTTGTCCATAACCATGGTGTTTGTCCTCCTAAATGTATAAAATTGATAAAATATAGCAACGAGTATACCTCGTTTACCATTCCAATAAGCACGCGGCATTGGCAAGCCCGCCGCCGAACGCGCACAGCAGCAGCAGATCGCCGCGGTGCAGCTTGCCCGCCTGCCGCATTTCATCCAGCGCGATCGGGATGCTGGCGCTGGATGTGTTGCCGTATTCCTCGATATTGCAGAAGAACTTGTCTTCTCCCACCTTGAGCTTGTGCGCCGCGAAATCAATGATGCGGCGATTCGCCTGATGCGGCACGATGCAGGCGATGTCGTCCATCGTCAGTCCGTTGCGTTCGAGCAGTGTCGTGATGTCATGGCAGATCGCGTTGACCGCGTATTTAAATGTCTCCTGCCCGTTCATGTGGATGTACGGTTTGAGCGTCTCCCGTGTGTAAAACGGCGAGCAGCCGGGGAACTGCGGGATGTTGATCACGCTGTCGCCGCCGCGTACCGTAAACACCGCGTCGCGGTAATTGTCACCCTCCGTCAACACCGCCGCGCCTGCGCCGTCGCCGAAGATGACGCAGGTGCTGCGATCCGACCAATCGAGCAGGCGGCTCATGCGCTCCGCGCCGACGATCAGCACCTTTTTCACGCGCCCGCGCGCGAAGTAGCCCGCTGCCGTCTCCAGCAAAAACAAAAACGCCGAGCACGCCGCGTTGATATCGTACGCCATGCAGGTCGCACCGATGCCCTCCTGTACGAGGCAGGAAACCGACGGCGACACGGTTTCGCTGCTGACCGTCGCCGCGAGGATCAGATCCAGCTCCTCCGCCGCGACGCCGCTGTTTTCGAGCGCGCGCTTGGCGGCTTCAATCGCCAGATCGGCCGCCGTCTCCTCCACGCACACATGGCGGCGGCGCACGCCGACCCGCTGCGAGATCCATTCATCCGACGTCTCCACAATGGTCGCCATTTCGTCGTTGGTGACGATCCGTTCCGGCACATACATGCCGGTACCCTCTATCCGAAAGCTCATACCGCGTCCTCCTTTAGTCTGAACGGTTTACCATAACGTTAGTGTCGGGAGCGGGAAAAAGGTTACAGATTTTTTCGCGTTCACATTTTGTTTTCTTTTTGTCCAAATCCTTGTAACTTTTTCTTCCCGCGCACCACTTATATTTATGTACAGAAAAGAGGTGACGGTGTGGAAGCATTCGAGGAACTGTATCGCACCTATTATTCGCGGTTATACGCGTTTTTGTATACCTTGTGCCAAGACGCTTCGCTTTCGGAGGAGCTGACGCAGGAGAGCTTTTATCAGGCGTTTGTGTCGTTTCGGCGCTTTCGGCACAGCAGCGATGTGTTTACGTGGCTGGCGTCCATCGGCAAGCACGTATATTACCGCTATTTGCGCAAAAATCGGTTGTCCATCGACAGCATCAACATAGAGCCGGTCGCCGAGATCGCCGCCGACGAGAACGCCGACCCCGCCTATCTCGTCCAGCATCAGGAGCAGGTGACGCGGATGCGGGAAACCATCCGCCGTCTGCCGCAGAAGTATCTGGATGTCGTGCTGTTGCGGGTGTATGCGGAGCTGCCGTTTGCGCAGGTCGCGGCGTCGCTTGGCATCACGGAAAACTCCGCGAAGGTCATCTTCTGCCGTGCGAAAAAGATGTTATGGGAGGAATTGAAACATGACGATGAGCTGTGATATGTGTATGGATCTGTTGCCGTTGTACGAGGACGGGCTGGCGAGTGAGGATTCCGCGCGGGCGGTGCGGCGGCATTTGGCAAGCTGTCCCCACTGTCGGGAAATGCGGCGGCAGCAAGCAGTCTGGAAGCGCCGCACAACGCCGGTGTCGGTTACCGTCGCGCCGAACGAGGAGGGGTATCGCGCGCTGTCGAAGCGTCTGCACAAACGGCACGCCATTTCCACTGCCGCGATCCTCGGCATCGTGGCGCTGTCCGTCGCGGGAACGCTGTACAGCGCCTGGCGGCTATACAAAAAATAAGAGACACACCGCTGAACAACAAAACACCATTGACATCCGCAGCTCCGAGAGCGGGATTTCAATGGTGTTTTTTCATATCATATCGCGTCCCAAACAGCCTGTGCCACAGCAAAAAAAGCGCGAAAACAGGCTGTGCGCGAGCATAGCAGACAGTACCTGCGGGGAAAAACCCATTGGCACCGGCGATGTACAACATGCGTAAGGTTGACAAGCGGCAGTTGACATTGTGCATGAAAATCCAATATAATATGATTAAATCAAAAACAGAAGTCAACATGGGAGTTGTCGTACTATGCCGCTTAAAATCGTACGAAACGATATCACAAAAATGACGGTGGATGCCATCGTAAACGCTGCCAATGAGTCGCTTTTGGGCGGCGGCGGTGTGGACGGTGCGATTCATCATGCCGCAGGGGCAGGATTACTCGCGGAGTGCAAAACGCTCGGCGGGTGCAAGACAGGCAAAGCGAAGATGACGGGCGGATACAAGCTGCCCGCCAAGTATGTGATCCATACCGTCGGTCCGATTTATCGGGACGGAAAGCACGGAGAGAAGGCGCTGCTGGAGTCTTGTTACAGGGAGTCTTTGGCGCGGGCAAAAGAATACAACTGCGAATCCGTGGCGTTTCCGCTCATATCCTCGGGTGTCTACGGATACCCGAAAGATCAGGCGTTAAAGGTGGCTGTGGATGTCATCAGCGACTTCCTGCTCGAAAATGATATGACCGTGTATATCGTCATATTTGACAGAGCGGCTTATCAAATTAGCGAGAAACTGTTCTCGGATATTGCGGAATACATAGACGACCTCTATGTCGAGGAGCATACCGATTATCGCCGCGAATGTATGCGTATGAGCGCACCGATGCAGGCGGATATGTGCAAGTGCGAAGCGCTGTTGGAGGAAGACAGCCTGAGCTCCAAGCTCGAGCGGATCGACGAAAGCTTTTCGCAGATGCTGCTCCGCAAGATAGACGAAAAAGGCATGACTGACGCGGAATGCTACAAAAAAGCGAATATTGACCGCAAGCTGTTTTCCAAAATTCGCAGCGATGTGCATTACAAACCGAGCAAGCCTACCGTGATCGCTTTTGCCATTTCGCTGGAACTGTCTCTTGACGAAACGAAGGATATGCTGATGAAAGCCGGATTTGCGCTGTCCCACAGCAGCAAATTCGATATCATCATCGAATACTTTATAAGCAAAGGGAATTATAATATCTTCGAAATCAACGAAGCGCTGTTTGCTTTCGATCAAAGCCTGTTGGGAGCGTAAAACATGAAGACTGTAAAAATCACCGTCATGCGCAAAGCGCGGTATGACGATTTGATAGCAAAGTATGAAAACCCGATTGAGCACACCTGCGATTTGAAAGAAGGCCAGGTTTTCATCTGTAAAGGCTGGCAAAAGCCGGAGGGCTTTTGCGACAGCGCGTGGGAAAGCGTGTCGCCGTTTGTCATGACGCTTTCCCACGGCGGCGGAAACTTCTACGACGGTTGGATGAGGAACGAAAAAACCGCCATGATCTCTTGTAACGACGGTTTCAGACCGGTTAGTTTCTTTCTGGAAGTATGTGAAGAATGAGAGGAAAAACCATGCTGAAATTTATATGCTATCCAAAATGCACCACCTGTCAAAGGGCAAAGAAATGGTTGGATGAAAAAGGTGTTGAATATGAACTCAGGGATATAAAACTCAACAATCCTACACTTGAAGAGTTGAGCGAGTGGTATAAAAAAAGCGGACTGCCGCTTAAGAAATTCTTTAACACAAGCGGTCTGCTTTATAAGTCGTTAGACCTTAAAAACAAACTGTCCGAAATGAGCGAGGAAGAAATGCTGAGATTACTGGCAACCGACGGTATGCTTGTTAAAAGACCATTGCTCATCGGCGAGGATTTCGTGCTGGTTGGATTCAAGGAAACAGAGTGGCAAGGAAAACTCACCAAATAATTTGTCGCTTGGCATGCGACCGAACCTCTCTTTTGTTGATGTAGAATGGACACATCAAATGAAAGAGAGGTTTTCTATCATGAAAAACAACACGACCGAACTCGTATGTATTCTGGACAGAAGCGGATCGATGGCAGGGCTGGAAAGCGATACCATCGGCGGCTTCAACGCGATGATCGAGAAGCAGAAGAAACAGGACGGTCTATGTTTCGTTTCGACCGTGCTTTTTGACGATGAAAGTGAGGTCCTGCACGACCGTGTAAAGCTCGGCGACATTCCCAAAATGACCGACAAAGACTACACCGTCCGGGGCTGCACGGCGCTCATGGATGCTATCGGCGGTGCCATCCATCACATCAGCAACATCCACAAATACGCCCGTCGCGAAGATGTGCCGGAGCATACGATATTTGTGATCACGACCGATGGTCAGGAGAATGTCAGCCACCGCTACAGCAGCGATCAGGTCAAAAAGATGATCGAGCGGCAAAAAGAAAAGTACGGTTGGGAATTCTTGTTTATCGGCGCGAATATCGATGCGGTTGAAACAGCGGCTCGCTACGGAATCGGCAGCGACAGAGCCGTCAATTACCATGCAGACAGTGAAGGAACGCATATTTTATACGACTCGGTTGCTGATGCGGTATGTCATGTCCGCGCGTGCCAATCGTTGCAAGCGGATTGGAGTGAGAAAATAAACGCCGATTATCAACGCCGCGGCAAAAAGAATACAGATTGACAGATAAGTTCGCAGAAGGAAACCATGAGGGCGTTTCGACAATGCACGTGGCGGATTTCCTGCGCAGTTCTGAATATGAAAAATAGGGATAATAAAAAGCCCTAATAGAGCATATGACGCAACTATTAAAGCCTTTGTC
>CAJKXG010000101.1 GCA_905203795.1 uncultured Oscillospiraceae bacterium
TTTGCCGACCGCGGCATCGCGATCCGCCGCTTCGGCGACAAGCGGCTGCGCATTTCGACCGGCACGCAGGCGGATAACAACGAGGTGCTGGCGCTGCTTCGATTTTTATTAACGGAACGCAAAAACAGGGGGTAAGGATATGAGAACCGGCGAATTTTCCCGCCGATCGGCGGAAACCAACATCACCGCGTCGGTCTGCTTGGACGGTGGCGATGTGCAGGTGACGACCGGCATCGGCTTTTTCGACCACATGCTGACCGCGTTTGCCGTGCACGGCGGTTTCGGGCTGACACTGCGCGCCGTCGGCGATTTGCAGGTGGACGGGCACCACACGGTGGAGGACTGCGGCATCGTATTGGGACGCGCCTTTGCCGCCGCGCTCGGCGACAAGGGCGGGATCGCCCGCTTCGGCAGCTTTTTTGTACCGATGGATGAGTCGCTGGCGTTTGCCGCCGTGGATGTGAGCGGTCGCCCTTATCTCGTGTATGACGCGCGTTTCCGCGAAGAGCGGTGCGGCGACTACGACACCTGCCTGACGGCGGAATTCCTGCGCGCGTTTGCGTTTCAGGCGGGCTTGACGCTGCACGTGCGGGCGGAATACGGCGACAACGCCCATCATCTCACCGAAGCGATCTTCAAGGCGGTTGCTCACGCGCTGCGGCTGGCGGTTGCGCCGAAGGACGGCGTGCTTTCGACGAAAGGAATGCTGGATACATGATCATTTTCCCTGCCATCGACATACAAAACCGCCGCTGCGTGCGGCTGGTGAAGGGCGATTTTGCCACCGCACATCAGGTGGCGGAAGATCCGCTGGAGACCGCCTGCGCATTTCGTGACGCGGGGGCGGCGTGGATCCACATGGTGGATCTGGACGGCGCGAAAAACGGACGGCGCGAAAACGCCGACATCTTCACCGAAGTCGCCGTGAAGAGCGGGCTGAAGGTGGAGGTGGGCGGCGGCATCCGCGACATGGCGGCGCTGGACGCGTACTTTTCCGCCGGTGTGGAGCGGTGCATCCTCGGCTCGGCGGCACTGAAAAATCCCGCGCTGGTGCGGGAAGCGGTCGCCGCCTACGGTTCGCGCATCGCCGTGGGCATCGACGCGGTGAACGGCATGGTCGCCACCGAAGGCTGGCTGGATGTGTCGCAGGTGTCGTATATTGAGCTGGCGCGCCGCATGGAAGATGCCGGCGTGCAGCACATCATTTTCACCGATATTTCCCGCGACGGCACATTGTCCGGTCCGAATCTCGAACAGCTCACCGCGCTGGACGAGGCAGTGAGCTGCAATGTGGTCGCGTCGGGCGGCATTCGGTCGCTGTCCGACATCACCGCCCTGCGCGAGCGGCGCTTGTACGGTGCGATCTGCGGCAAGTCGCTGTACAGCGGCACACTGTCGTTGCCCGAAGCGATCGCGGAAGCGGATACACCGTTTGACCGACTGCGCCCCGAACGCTTTTTCGAAAAAGCGCCGCTCCTCCCCGTCGTGGTACAGGAGGCGTCTACCGGCGATGTCTTGATGCTGGCGTATATGAATCGCGGCGCGATGCAGCGGACAATCGAGACGGGCACGACATGGTTTTGGAGTCGTTCGCGGCGCGAATACTGGAACAAGGGCGCAACCAGCGGGCATGTGCAACGGGTGGTGTCGATAACAGGCGACTGCGACAGCGACACCCTGTTGGTGCGGGTGGAGCAGACCGGTGCGGCGTGTCACACGGGCAGCCATTCCTGCTTCTTTGATCAAATTTTGTAAGGAGTTTTTGACATGGACAAGTGCTTGAAAGCGGTTTATGCAACCATTCTCGACCGTCGGGAGCATCCGGCGGAAAAATCCTATACCTGTTATTTGTTTGAGCAAGGCATTGACAAAATATTGAAAAAAGTCGGCGAGGAATGCGCCGAGACGATCATCGCCGCGAAAAACGGTGTCAAAGAGGACACGATCGGCGAAATCGCGGATCTGACCTATCACCTGCTGGTGATGATGGCGGATCAGGGCATCCAGCCGGAGGAGGTCGCGGCACTGCTCAACGAGCGGCACAATAAATCCGGCAATCTCAAGACTTTTAAGACGGTGGATAAGAATACATGAATACGGTTTTGTTCGATTTGGACGGCACACTGCTGCCGATGGAGCAGAAGACGTTTTTGTCGCCGTATTTCCGCGGGCTGGCAGCCTTTGCCGCGTCGGTTGTACCCGACGCGAAACGGTTGCTCGCCGAGGTTTGGGCGGGCATTGACGTGATGGAGCAGCCGCGTGAGACGCTCACCAATGAGGAAGCGTTCTGGCGGCATATGAGCGAGCAGTTTGGCGCAGGGGCTGCCGATGAGCTGCTTCGGCTGTGGGATGTGTTTTACCGCGAGGAATTTCCGCGCTTGCAAAACGGCGTGTCGCCCACTCCGCGCGCCAACGCTTGTGTGAAGCTGCTGCGGGCAAAGGGGTATCGGGTGGTGCTCGCGACCAATCCCGTGTTTCCGCGCGCCGCCACATTGGCGCGTATGGCGTGGGCAGGGCTGGATACGGCGGATTTCGCCGAGATCACCACCTACGAGGACTATCATGCCGGCAAGCCGTTTCCGGCGTATTACGAGGAAGTGCTGCACCGCATCGGGCGGCGTCCCGCCGACTGCCTGATGGTGGGCAACGATGTGCAGGAAGATATGGTGGCGGCGGAGGCGGGATTGTCGGTGTTTTTGCTGACCGATTGCCTGATCGACCGTGCGGATACCGATCTGACGCGCTATCCTCACGGCGATTTCGACGCACTGACGGCATATCTGTCGGCTTTGCCGCCGGCAGAAGAAAAAGGACGATAACAGGTCAACTGTTATCGTCCTTTTGGCATGTTGAGGTAATCATCGGGATCACTTCATCCGGTTGTATATGCAGCACATAGGCAAATTCCTGTCCGATGCGTTTTTCCGCCTCGTGCAGCACTTTGCCGTCTGCGAGATGCAGCTTTTTGCCCGCCTGTTGTTTTTCCCGTTGCTTTTGGCGCAGATCCAGAATCAGCCGAATGAGCTTGACCCGATCGCCCTCGCGCAAAATCTCCGCAAAGACCTCCTGCCGTTTGAGATCGTTGGCGATCCAAGGGCTTCCTTCCGTGGGAATGTTGTGCAGCAGCGCGTGGATGTCCTCGGCGGTGAGCAGGCTGCGCAGTGCGATCTTGTCGCTGTCCACAGGACAGTAGATGGTGGTTTGCGCGTTTTCGTATACGGGTTTCAGAATGTAGTAGGTCTTGCATTCCTTCGCCAGGAGCGCTTCCTGTCGAATGTCCTCGATGCGGCATACGCCTGCGCCGGGGTGCAAAACGGTCGTTCCGATCGAATACATGCGATCCCCCCCTTGTATAAAAAACGTGTTGTTTGCCAACAACCGGACTTACGTTCCGCGAAAGCAAACAACACGTTGTTATATCTATAGTATACAGGATTTAGCCAAAAAATGTAATAGGCATTTTGCCAGAAAATCTGCCGCTTGATTTTATGGAAAACAGGAGCAGGCTGCTGTGGCAGTCTGCTCCTGTTTCTTATACAGCCGCGCGATCCTTTTCGATACGCTCGGTCAACATCATATCCTTGACCTTCATCAGCCGCGTGCGGCTACTGCGGTCGCTTTCCTCCAGTTTCATCGAAATGAAATGGATCGTCTCCTGATACCGCGGGATCATCACGTGCTCCAGCGCGTTGACGCGGCGACGCGTCTTTTCGATCTCCGCCGCCATCAATTTCACCGACTTTTCCTGTTCCGCCAGCCTCAGCAGATCGGGCAGAAGCGCAGATAAGCCGCTCACCGCGTCGTCCAACTCAAATGAGGTGGAGGCAAAGCCGTAGGGGAAGATATCGGTACTGTCCGATGTGCGGGTCTCGTGCGAAAACACGGGGATTTCCACGCTCATCACGTTGCGGGTGGCAGTGGTGAGATACACCTCCTGCTTGGGCGCGAGCAGCGCTGCGTCGAGGCTTTCCTCCGACATGACGCTGGATGCGGTGACGAAATGGTCGTTCACCGCCCGCAGCCCTGCTTCCACCCGTTCCCGCAGCGTTTTGGTGTCGCGGATCAAGTCCAAAAACTGACGCATCAGCTCATCCCGCTTGTCTTTCAGCAGCTTGTGCCCGCGCAGAGCGGTGTTGAGCTGCTTTTTCAGGCGCGTCAGCTCCATGCGGGTGGGATTGACATTCAGTACAGCCATGGCGACCCCCTCATCCCTTGCCGTAATACCGGTCGAGCAGGTCGTCGTCGATTCGCTTGAGTTCGCTGCGCGGCAGGATGGACAACAGCCGCCAGCCGATATCCAGCGTTTCTTCGATGGTGCGGTTGGTCTCGTAGCCTTGCGACACATATTCACGCTCAAAGCGGTCGGAGAATTCGGCGTACAGCTTGTCGATGGGGGTGAGCGCCGCCTCGCCGAGGATGACCATCAGTTCTTTCGCGTCCTTGCCGCGCGCATAGGCGGCAAACAACTGGTTCATCGTCGCAGCGTGATCCTTGCGGGTGCGCCCTTCGCCGATGCCCTTATCCTTCAGACGCGACAGCGACGGCAGCACGTCGATCGGCGGCATGACGCCTTTGCGGTACAGATCGCGGCTCAAAATGATCTGCCCCTCGGTGATGTAACCGGTCAAATCGGGGATGGGATGGGTCTTGTCGTCCTCCGGCATGGTCAGAATCGGGATCAGCGTGATCGAACCGTCGCAGCCTTTCAGCCGTCCCGCGCGTTCGTACAGCGTCGCAAGGTCGGTGTACATATAACCGGGATAGCCGCGGCGACCGGGCACTTCCTTGCGCGCCGCCGACACCTCACGCAGTGCGTCGGCGTAGTTGGTGATGTCGGTCATGATGACCAGCACCTGCATGCCGAGGTCAAATGCGAGATATTCCGCCGCCGTCAGCGCCATTTTCGGGGTGGCGATACGCTCGATGGCGGGGTCGTTCGCCAGGTTGACGAACATGACCGTGCGGTCGAGCGCGCCCGTCTCGCGGAACGATTCAATGAAATAGTTGGACTCCTCAAACGTGATGCCCATGGCGGCGAACACCACAGCAAACTGCTCGTTGTCGCCGCGCACTGTCGCCTGCCGCGCGATTTGTGCCGCCAGATTGGCGTGGGGCAGACCGGAGGCGGAGAAGATGGGCAGCTTTTGCCCGCGCACCAGCGTGTT
>CAJKXG010000102.1 GCA_905203795.1 uncultured Oscillospiraceae bacterium
GCGGAACCTGAAAACCGCCCGTTTCGGCAAGCCGAAACGGGCGGTTTTTGCATCGCTTATTCTTCAAAATCCACACAGGCGCGGGCTTCCCGCACACCGCCGATAAACGCGGCGACTGCCAGATGCGCGGGATGCTTTTGATAGGCGTCCAGTGCTTCCAGCGATTCGTGTGTGGTGATGAGCACGAGATCGTAGTTGCCTGCTGCCGCGCCGTCGGCGTTCAGCCGTACCTCCGAAGTCAGCAGGGTGGGGACATGACCTTGTAGCCCCGCCAGCAACTCGGCCGCCTTGCGGGTGTTTTCCGCGCGGGTGGCTTCCGCAGTGTCGCGAAAGCGGAACATGACGATGTGTCGGATCATAAACAGCGCGTCCTTTCAAAATTGATCGAAGGTGATGGCGTCCATTTTGGCAATGACGGTGCGGGTGATGTCGTCGAAAACGTTGTAAAACGGACAGGCGGTCACCGATGAGCAGGAGCAATCGTAGTCGCCGTCCACACAGCGGCTGAAGCGATACGGTCCTTCCACCGCTTCGATGACCTGCCGCAGCGTGATGCTGCCTGCCGGACGCGACAACTCATACCCGCCGCGCGCGCCCTTGTACGACGCCACCAATCCCGCCGCGACCCGTTTGGACATGATCTTCAGCGCGAATCGCAGCGACACGCCCGTGGCGGTCGCCAGCGACTGCGCATCGGTGCGTTGGTCGCAGTGAGTCAGATGATGCACAATGCGCACGGCGTAGTCTGATTCCAAATTGATGTGCATAACGATCCGATCCTTTATCAGTCTAAGAAATCCTTCAGCTTTTTGCTGCGGCTCGGATGACGCAGCTTGCGCAACGCCTTGGCTTCGATCTGGCGGATACGCTCACGGGTGACTTCAAATTCCTTGCCGACTTCCTCCAGCGTGCGCGGACGACCGTCCTCCAGCCCAAACCGCAGGCGCAGCACCTTCGCTTCACGCGGGGTGAGGGTGGAGAGCACCTCGTTGAGCTGCTCTTTCAGCAGCGTGTGCGACGCGGCGTCCGCCGGTGCGGGCGCTTCGTCGTCGGGGATGAAGTCGCCGAGATGGCTGTCCTCTTCTTCGCCGATCGGGGTTTCCAGCGACACCGGCTCCTGTGCGACCCGCATGATCTCACGCACCTTGTCCACCGGCATTTCCAGCCGTTCGGCGATCTCGTCCGCCGACGGCTCGTGACCGTTTTCATGCAGCAACTGGCTGGACACCTTTTTCACCTTGTTGATCGTCTCCACCATGTGCACGGGAATGCGGATGGTGCGCGCCTGGTCGGCGATGGCGCGCGTGATTGCCTGCCGAATCCACCATGTCGCATAGGTCGAGAACTTGAAGCCCTTGGTGTAATCGAATTTTTCGACCGCTTTGATCAAGCCGAGGTTGCCCTCCTGAATGAGATCGAGGAACTGCATGCCGCGCCCGACATAGCGCTTGGCGATGCTGACGACCAGACGCAGGTTGGCTTCCGACAGGCGTTTTTTCGCCTGCGCGTCGCCGTTCACGATGCGTACCGCCAGATCGATCTCTTCCTCGGGGGTGAGCAGCGGCACGCGGCCGATCTCCTTGAGGTAGACCTTCACGGGGTCGTCGATGACGATCCCGTCTACGACGGCGTTCTGATCGGAGACGTCATCGTTCTCCGCCGCCTCCAGCACAAAGTCGAAATCCTCCAGTACGGAAGCCTGAAAATCGTCTACGATCTCGATGTTCTGGTTCTCGATGGATTCGTACAGCTTGTCCATTTGATCCAGATCGAAATCCATGTCCTCCATGGCGTCCAGAATTTCCTGTGCGGTCAGCTTGCCGTGCGCGCGCCCCATTTCCAGCAGATCGTTGAGCTGCATCTTTTTCTTGGGCGGTTCGCTGCTTTCCGCAGCGGGCGTCTCTTCCTCCGACATGATTTCCTCGGGCATGACGTCTTCTTCCTGCTCGATCATGTCCTCGTTTTCGGCTTCGAGTTCCGCTTCCGGTGTTTGTTTGCTCTTTGTGCTCATGGTATGATCATTCCTTCCGAAAATTCCTGTTTGATGCTAGGTCCTTTATTTTTTGCTGTTTCGCAGGGAATCCAGCAGTGTCTGTATATCGCCGTCCGACAGCGTGTCAGGGTTGCGCAGCAGCAGATTTTTCCGTTCCTGCTTGATGACGTCAATGCAGGTGCGCACTTCCTCCGGCGTGTTGGAACGTTCGGCGGCGGCGTGCATCATTTGCGTGATATACGCCATCGCGTCGTCGTCGTAGGCCGCCGCGAGAAACGGCAGCTCGAGCAGCAGACCGCTTTGGTGCCGTGCGATCAATTGCTGATACAGCCCGCGGTTGAAATCGGTCAGCATGGTTTCCGGCGGCAGCGCGTCCGCCGCCTGCGGGATATAATCGGGGTTGCGCATCAGCAGCCCGAGCAGCGCTTCCTCCGCTCGAGCGGCACGCGGGTAGTCCGCCGCCTGCGGGTTGGCTTTTTTGGTCAGCGACTCCGCGCGGCGCACCTCGTTGGACAACTGCCGTTTTTGCTGCTGCCGATCGCGGCGGCGGGCGACATCCTGAATTTGTTTCAGAATGGCGTCCTTGGATACGTTCAGGTCGTTTGCCAGCTTACCTGCGTACACGTCCCGCTCCACCGAACCGTTCAACTGTGCCAGCAGTGTTGCCGCTTCGCTCAGATATTGGATACGCCCGTCGGCGGTATTCAGCGCATAGCGCTGTGCCAGCTCCATCAGCCGATATTCCACATCGTTCGCCGAACGCTCGATCAGCATCCGGAACCGCTCCGCGCCGTTTTTTTTGATAAATTCGTCCGGGTCTTTGCCGTCGGGGACGCGCACCACGCGGATGCGCACGCCCGTCTCCCGCAGCAGATCGATCGCGCGGCGTGTACCTTTTTGCCCTGCCGCGTCCGCGTCAAAGGTGAGGATCACTTCGTCGGCATAGCGGGCGATCAGCCGCGCATGTTCTGCCGTGAAGGATGTGCCGAGAGCGGCGACCGCGTTGCCGAAGCCCGCCTGATGCAGCGCGATCACATCCATGTATCCCTCGCATAAAATCAGCCGTCCCACGCCGTCTTTTTCCTTGCCGAGCGCGGCTTTGGCGAAATTGAGCGCGAACAGATTCTCGGATTTGTTGTACACCGGTGTGTCGGAGGTGTTGATATATTTCGGTTTGCTGTCGTCCAGCACCCGTCCGCCGAAGCCGATCACGTTGCCGCGGATGTCGATGATGGGGACGATCACGCGGTTGCGGAACACATCATAAAGATGCCCTTTTTGGGCGCGTTTACACAGAAACGCCATGAGCAGTTCGTCATCGTGGTATCCCTTTTTCCGCAGTGCGTCGCGCAGGCTCCAGCCGTCCGCCGGAGCAAACCCCAGCCCAAACCGCTTAATCGTCGAATCGGTGTACCCACGGCTGTGATAATACGCCAGCGCTTCCGCGCCGGCAGGGCTGTACAGCGTCGCATGGAAAAAGCGCGCCGCCTCGCGGTTGGCTTCCAATATGCGGGTGCGCAGGCGGGAGGCGGTATCGTCCTTTTGCATCTCCGGCATCCGCAGCCCTGCGCGATCCGCCAGAAATTTGACCGCGTCCACATAGTCGAGATGCTCGATGCGGCGCACAAAGGTGATCACATCACCGCCCGCGCCGCAGCCGAAGCAGTAAAACGAGTTATTTTCGGGATACACCGTGAAAGACGGCGTTTTTTCGCCGTGGAACGGGCAAAGACCGGTCAGGTTGCGTCCGCTCCGCCGCAATTGTACGTAAGAGGACACCAGCGATTCGATATCGCTGCGGCTGATGACCTCTTGTATGAAACTGTCGGGGATCGGCACGAGGTGTCCTCCTTTCGTCAATTGATCGTTTTATGAAAGTCCTTTCAACTCCCAGCTTCGGGGAATGAAAAGCAGATGAAACACTTCCAGCGCGTAGTTGTCCGTCATGCCGGCGATATAATCGCAGGCGGCGCGCGCCACGCCCTCTGTCTCGCGGATCGCCGTGTATTCGGACGGCAGGCGGTCGGGGTGGGCGCAAAAATAGACAAACAGGCGCTCTACCAAGTCGTCCACCTTGCTTTCCTCGCCCTTGGCGATAGGATTGCGGTAGACGGCTTCGTACATAAAATCGTGCAGACGTTCCACATGCGCGGCGGTGGTCTCGTCCATGCCGATATCCTCCGCGCCGTGCTCCACGATGGCGGAAACCATGCGGTCGATGCGGGCGGTACGGCGGTCGCCGAGCGCCGCGCGGATATCGGCGGGAACGTCCTCCTCGCGCATCACACCTGCCCGCACCGCGTCGTCGATGTCGTGATTGATATACGCCACGCGATCCGCCAGCCGCACCACGCGTCCCTCCGACGTGAACGCCTGTTCGCCGCGCGTATGCGTGAGGATGCCGTTGCGCACTTCCTCGGTCAGATTTAAGCCCCGACCGTCGTTTTCCAGAAGCCGCACGACGCGCACGCTCTGCTCATAGTGGCGAAACCCGCCGTCCATCAACCGATTGAGCGCGCGTTCTCCTGCGTGACCGAAGGGCGTGTGCCCCAGATCGTGCCCGAGCGAGATCGCCTCAGTCAGATCCTCGTTCAGCCGCAGTGCCCGCGCGATGGTGCGCGCGATCTGCGACACCTCCAGTGTGTGCGTCAGCCGTGTGCGGTAATGGTCGCCCTCCGGCGAAAGAAACACCTGCGTTTTGTGTTTGAGACGGCGGAAGGATTTGCAATGCAGGATACGGTCGCGGTCGCGCTGGAACGCCGTGCGATAGGGACACGGCTCTTCCGGTCGTTCCCGCCCGCGGGTGGCGGCGGATAACGTCGCCTGTTCGCACAAAATCTGCCGTTCTACGTCTTCCCAGTATTCCCGCGCCGTTTTGCGCTCGTTTGCCATGTCTCACACCTCCGTGCCGTTTTTCGCTTTCTATATGGTATATACGCACGAGCAGAGGCATATTCCTGCAAAAATATGAAAAAAAGTGGTTTTTTTGATTGGACATCGGCTTTTAGACCGCAAACCCGTAATACGCCTCGCCGTTTTCCTCGACCGTCAGCGTGCCGGCGCTGAGATCGGTCAGACGGGTGCGCAGGATCGGCAACTGCTCATGCGGCAGGTGGAATTCCAGCCGCACGGCTTCCGTGTAGATCGTATCGTC
>CAJKXG010000103.1 GCA_905203795.1 uncultured Oscillospiraceae bacterium
GCGGGGTGCGCGGTGCTGCGTGCTGCCGTTGCCGCTGTACGATGTGTCCTCGACCGAGATTCGCCGTCGCTTGGCGGCGGGGGAATCGACCGAGGGGCTGCTGCCGCCTGCGGTGGCGGCGTATATCCGGCAGGAGGGCTTATATACCGACGAAAAGGGGATGAAGCACATGACCTCCGATGCGCAGATTATTGAGATCATCCGCAAACGGCTGAATCCGAAGCGCTTTGTGCATTCGCTCGCTGTGGCGGAGGAGGCGGTGCGGCTGGCGAAGCGGTACGGCGCCGATCCCGTCAAAGCGCGCACTGCCGGTTTGCTGCACGATATCATGAAAAATACCGAGCCGGAAACACAGTTGCAAATTCTATCGGAATTTGGTATACTGTTAGATACGGTCGAACAGCACACTGTTAAACTGCTCCACGCCCGCAGCGGCGCGGTGTTTGCGGAAAAGGTGCTGGGCGTGACCGATCCCGATATTCTGGCTGCCGTCCGCTATCACACGACGGCGCGCGCAGGGATGAGTCTGTTGGAAAAGGTGTTGTATCTGGCGGATTTCACCTCGGCGGATCGCGATTATGACGATGTGGACGAAATGCGGCGGCTGGTGGATATCGATATGGACGAAGCGATGCTGTACGCGCTGCGCTATACCATCGTCGATCTGGCGGGGAGCAGCATGGATAAGAGCAAGGCGATCCACCCCGATACGCTGGCGGCGTACAACGAATGTGTGCTGGGGAGATCGCAGCAGGCGTGAAAGGACAGGTGAAGCGAGATGGCTGAACAACGGAAATCGGGTTCTTCTGCCAAAAAGCCGTCCGGGGCGGCGACCGCGACCAAAAAGCCGTCTTCCGCGGCAAAAAAACGCAAAAAGAAAAAAACGCCGATCGGCAAGACCATTCTCATCATTTTGATGATGGTGCTGGTGGCGATATCCACTGTCTTTATCGTATACGTCGGCAAATACCTGTATGCGCACTATCAGCAGGCGACGGGCGACAAGGACGGCAAGGACGTCCCGATCACGTCGTATGATACGACGCCGGTGTCCGACCGCGATAAAGTGGGGTATTACATCCTCGGTTTGCTGGGCGAGGACGCCAGCGCGGATACGATGGAACAGCTCTCGCTGCTGTGCTGGGATAAACAGGCGGGCACGGTAAACGTGCTGCAATTGCCGCAGGCGACCTATCTCGGCAAGGACGGTGCGTTTGCCGTGCAGACGGCGGGCGACGTTTGGGCGAATCCGAAGCCGTATGACTGGTGCGAGACCTGCCGCAAACGGCTGTATGCGCCGGAGATCGGCGAGGAAGGCAAGCACACGGAATGCGGCACGAAGGTGACGCAAAAGACCGGCTCGTCCACCATCAATCTGATTGAAGTATTCAATGACCAGTATAGCTTGCCGGTAGACGGCTATTTCGTTTTGGAGCAGCAAACACTGGTCAAGCTGGTCGATCTGGTAAACGGGATCGACATCAAGCTGGACGCGGCACTGAAGGTGGGCGACACCACCTACGCCGCCGGTGTGCGCACGCTGGACGGCGAGGCGGCACTGCAATATGTGACGACATATGAGAAAACCGTGAACGGCGATATCGGGCGGTTCGGGCGGCTGCAACAGGTGTATGTGGCGGTGTTCCAGCGGCTGTTTGCGCTGTCGGAAAGCGCGCTGACCAGCGATGTGATCGGACCGTTGATGTCCGGTTCCACCCCCATCCGTGTGGCAAACGGCACCAAAACAGCGGATATCGTGGCATTGATCCGCGCGGCGAGCGGGCTGTCGTTTGACAACATGACGGCGTATGTGATCCCGGGCGAGGCGACCACCTCCGGCGGAAAAGCGCTTTTCTCGGTGCACAAGACCGAGCTGGTGACGCTGCTGGGCGAGGCGTTTAACCCGTACGGCAAGGCCATCGAGGAGGCCAATCTCGGCGTGACCGAGCTGGCGTCCGGCAAAAAATCCGATATGAAAAAGACGGTGCTGTCGGCGTGGGTGCTCACCCAGTCGGGCGATGCGACGCCGGAGACGACTACCACAACGAAGAAATAAGAAGGGACTGGATATATGACCGAGGCAAAGGAGATCGTCCGCGAACTGGTTTGTTCGCTGGATAAGCATAAAGCGCAGGATATCCGTGTGATCGAAGTGACGGACGTCACGTCGCTGGCGGATTATTTCGTCATCGCGGCGGGCGGCAGCTCGACGCAGGTGCGGGCGCTGGCGGATTACGCGGAAGGCGAGCTGCAGGAGAAGGGCATCACTCCGCTGCGCACGGAAGGACAGCACACCTCCGGTTGGATGCTGCTCGACTACGGCTGTGTGGTGGTGCATGTGTTCCACAGCGAGACGCGCCGTTTCTACGATCTGG
This sequence comes from uncultured Oscillospiraceae bacterium, assembly GCA_905203795.1. GTDB lineage: Bacteria > Bacillota > Clostridia > Oscillospirales > Acutalibacteraceae > CAJKXG01. Next base: position 2,376 of record CAJKXG010000103.1, read on the forward strand.
AGCGGCTGTGGAAGGACGGCAGGCAGATCGATATTACCCAATTTATTCCGGAACAACAGGGCTGATAACAGCCGCTGACATACAAAAAGAGGAAGGTCATGGTCATGAGATACGATCCGAAAGCAGTGGAGAAAAAATGGCAGGATATCTGGGAGCGGGAGAACACCTTTGCCGCTTCCGACGATTATTCCAAGCCGAAATTTTATGCATTGGTGGAGTTCCCCTATCCGTCGGGACAGGGACTGCACGTCGGGCATCCGCGCTCGTATACTGCGCTGGATGTGGTGGCGCGCAAACGGCGTTTGCAGGGCTATAACGTGCTGTATCCGATGGGGTGGGACGCGTTCGGCCTGCCGACCGAAAACTTCGCGATCAAGAATCACATTCATCCCGAGATCGTGACCCGCAACAACGTGGCGCGCTTCAAAAGCCAGCTCAAGTCGCTGGGTCTGTCCTTCGACTGGGAGCGCGAGATCAACACCACCGATCCCGAGTATTACAAATGGACGCAGTGGATCTTCATCCAGTTGTACAAAAAGGGGTTGGCGTATAAGAAGGAAATGGCGGTCAACTGGTGCACCTCCTGCAAATGCGTGCTGGCGAACGAAGAGGTCGTCGGCGGCGTGTGCGAGCGCTGCGGCGGCGAAGTCGTGCGCAAGGTGAAGAGCCAGTGGATGCTGAAGATCACCGCATACGCCCAGCGCCTGATCGACGATCTGGAACTGGTCGATTATCCCGAACGCGTGCGCGCACAGCAGATCCATTGGATCGGTCGCTCGACGGGCGCACAGGTGCGGTTTGAGACGACGGCGGGTCAGCCGCTGCTGATCTATACCACCCGTCCCGACACGCTGTTCGGCGCGACCTACATGGTCATGTCGCCCGAGCATCCGCTGCTGGAGGAGTGGATGCCGCTGCTGCAAAACGCCGATGAAGTGAAGGCGTATCAGGAAGCGGCGGGCAAGAAATCCGATTTTGAGCGCACCGAGGTGGCGAAGGACAAGACCGGCGTGTGCCTGCAAGGCGTGCGCGCGATCAATCCCGTCAACGGGCGCGAAATTCCGATCTTCATTTCCGATTACGTGCTGGTGTCCTACGGCACGGGCGCGATCATGGCGGTGCCCGCCCACGACACCCGCGACTGGGAATTCGCGAAGAAATTCGATCTGCCCATCATCGAAGTGGTCAAGGGCGGCGACGTGGAAAAAGAAGCGTTCACCGATTGTGCCACCGGCGTGATGGTCAACTCCGGCTTCCTCGACGGTCTGTCGGTGGAGGACGCAAAAGTCGCCATCAAAAACTGGCTGGAGGAGAAGGGCATCGGCGAAAGCAAGGTCAACTTCAAGCTGCGCGACTGGGTGTTCTCCCGTCAGCGTTACTGGGGCGAGCCGATCCCGCTGGTGCACTGCGACAAGTGCGGGTATGTGCCGGTGCCGGAGGATCAATTGCCGGTGCGTCTGCCGCAGGTGGAAAGCTATGAACCGACCGATAACGGTGAATCGCCGTTGGCGGCGATCGACGAGTGGGTGAACACCACCTGCCCACATTGCGGCGGTCCGGCGAAACGCGAAACGGACACCATGCCGCAGTGGGCGGGTTCGTCGTGGTACTTCCTGCGCTACACCGATCCGAAAAACGCCGATGCGGTGGCATCCAAAGAGGCGTTGGCGTACTGGACGCCTATCGACTGGTACAACGGCGGCATGGAGCACACCACGCTGCACCTGCTGTACAGCCGTTTCTGGCACAAATTCCTGTATGACATCGGCGTCGTGCCCACGCCCGAACCCTATGCCAAGCGCACCAGCCACGGCATGATCCTCGGCGAAAACGGCGAGAAGATGTCCAAATCCCGCGGCAACGTGGTCAACCCCGACGACATCGTGAACGAGTACGGTGCGGATACGCTGCGTCTGTACGAAATGTTCATCGGTGACTTTGAGAAAGCCGCACCGTGGTCGAGCGCGAGCATCCGCGGCTGCCGCCGCTTCCTCGAGCGCATCTGGGCGATGGCGGAAAAGCCGGTGGAGGGCGACGGCGTGCGTCCGGCGCTGGAAAGCGCGGTGCACAAGACCATCCGCAAGGTGGGCGACGATATCGAGAACCTCAAGTATAACACCGCCATCGCGGCGATGATGGCGCTGCTCAACGACTATGCCGAGCAGGGCGGCGCGACCCGCGAGGAGCTGCGCATCCTGCTGACACTGCTCAATCCGTTTGCCCCGCATATCACCGAGGAATTGTGGGAGCAGCTTGGTTTCGGCGGACAGCTGGCGCATGCGCAGTGGCCCGCCTATGACGAAAAGAAGTGCGTGGATGACACGGTGGAGATCGTCGTGCAGGTCAACGGCAAGATGCGCGGTCGTCTGCAAATTGCGGTGGACGCCACGGCGGAGACGGCGATCGCCGCCGCCAAAGCGGATGAAAAGGTGGCGGCTGCCGTCGCGGGAATGCAGATCGTCAAAGAGATTTATGTGCCGAAAAAGCTGGTAAATATTGTTGTCAAGCCCTGACAGCGGTGTGACAGCGGTGTGACTGCGGTGTGACTGCGGTGTGACAGCGGCGTAGCGGCGCGAAAAAACCGAAATCTATGAAATTTGCCGCATAAAAGACTTGACGAAGCCGCGCGATTGGTGTATACTGTATACGCTTACTTATCAGAAGCTAATACCCCTGCTGTTTTGGCGGAGGGAGGGAATAACAATGTCAGAAGTCAGAGTCAAGGAAAACGAGAGTCTGGACAGTGCTCTTCGCAGATGGAAGAAGTCCTG
>CAJKXG010000104.1 GCA_905203795.1 uncultured Oscillospiraceae bacterium
TGTGTCGGCACGGCGTGTACACTGTGCGACCGCAAGTTCGGCATCCCCGCCCTCGGCACGATGGCGCATAGCTGGGTGCAGTTGTTTGACAGCGAACTGGAAGCCTTCCGCGCCTATGCCCGTCGCTATCCCGATTCCTGCGTGCTGCTGGTGGACACCTACAGCACGCTCAAATCCGGCATTCCCAATGCGATCCGTGTGTTTAACGAGATCGTCGTGCCGTCGGGGCATCGACCGGTCGGTGTGCGCATTGATTCGGGCGACATTACGTATCTCAGCAAAAAGGCACGCCAAATGCTGGATGATGCGGGCTTCCCGGACTGCCGCATCACCGCATCCAATTCGCTGGATGAGTACCTTATCCGCGACATGATCGCGCAGCAGGCGTGCGTGGACAACTTCGGCGTGGGCGAGCGGCTGATCACGGCGGCGAGCAACCCCGTGTTCGGCGGCGTGTACAAGCTGGCGGCGGTGGAGGAGGACGGCGAAATCCGCCCGCGCATCAAGGTCAGCGAAAACGTGACCAAGATCACCAATCCCTGCTTCAAGCAATTGTGGCGGCTGTACGACCGCGACAGCGGCAAGGCGATCGCCGATGTGCTGACGATGCGCGACGAAGTGATCGACGACACGCAGCCGTATGAGCTGTTCGACCCTGAACACATCTGGAAACGCAAGGTGGTGGACAACTACACCGCCGTGCCGTTGCAGGTGCCGCTGTTTGAAGGCGGGCGCTGCGTGTACGATGCGCCGCCGCTCACCGCCGTGCGCGACCGCTGCGCCGCGCAGATCGACGCACTGTGGGATGAGGTCAAGCGCTTCGAGAATCCCCATCGCTATTATGTCGATCTCTCCCAGCCGTTGTGGGACGAAAAACAGCGGCTGCTGTCGGAATACGCGCTGTAAGATATTCAAACCTTGTTTTCGGGATATTCACGGTTTTGACACATTTTGCGGCTATACTGAACCATGACGAGGATTGCGCGGAAAGGATGGTTCAGGGTCATGCCCAAACTGGTGTATATATACGGAGACGACGGAAAATTGCTGGATACGCTGATGGATGCGCTGAAAAGCTATGGGTATTCGCTGGAATATACGGATTTGGCGGATGATCCCGAGCTGCAGACGGTCACGGCGGATATTGCCCTGCTGTGCAAGCCCGCCGAGCTGCGCACCCGTCTGACGGCGGGGCGGCTGACGGTGGATCTGGACAGCATGTCCGTCTGTGACGACACGGGCAAGATGCTGCATTTTACGCCGACCGAGTTTGCGCTGCTGACGTATCTGATGAAAAACAGCGGGCGCGCTGTCCCGCGGGACGAGTTGCTGCCGCAAATCTGGGGTTTCGAGAACGATTCGTCCACCCGCGTAGCGGATGACACGGTCAAACGCCTGCGCAAAAAGCTGATAGGCACGGGTGTGGAGATCAAGACCATCTGGGGGTTTGGTTTCCGGCTGAACACGGCGGGGCAGGCGGCGGAATAAGCGGCTGTGCAGAGACTTTTTTGGCGCACGATGCGAAATCGTGCGCCGTTTTACTGTTTTTTTGCAAAAAGTATTGACAGATTCGCGCAAAAGGCGTATAATGCAGACAAGAATCGTTCACGTGCACTATCGACGGATGATCGAAGCAGGCGTATGGTTGTACGGAATTGGCCGTCGCCGCCCCGTCGTTGGGTGAACCGCTATGCATGAAAGCTTGCTTATATGCAAGCCGTTCACGTGCACGCGAATTTAATCTGCTTATTTCTATTTATCGTTTCCCCTTTTCCTTTATTCCCGCACGTCCGCCCTCCCGGCTTCCCCGCCGGGAGGGGACGGATGTGCACCCGCCGGATGCGGTAAAGGGGGGCGCAGCGTCTCGAAGTGCCGTCGTTTTTGAAAAACGGCGTTGGTGCTTCGAGTGGTTTACTATACATATTTTTGCGTTTTTTTGCCCATTTCCGTTGACATTTTCTTCCGGCTTTGCTATATTAAACATGTATGTGAGTCGGTGATATACAACCGCTCACCATCTTTCAAGGTACGGGGGACGGGGCATGCGCATCACATCCAAGCAGATAGCGGAGCTGGCGGGCGTTTCCCGCGGCACGGTGGATCGCGCGCTCAACAACCGCGGCGGCGTCCGTCCGGAGGTCTGCCGCCGCATCCTCGATATCGCCGCCGAGTATGGGTATCAGCCCATGCGGGCGGGCAAGGCGCTGGTGATGCGGGAGACACTGACCATCGGTGTGCTGCTCAATTCGGTCGGCAACCTCTTTTTCGACGACGTGATCCGCGGCATCAACGAAGCCGTTCAGGATTTTTCCGATTTTTCCATTGAGCTGCGTATGCAGCAGATCAAGGGCTACCGTCTCGACGAACAGCTTGCGGCGCTGGATCGGCTCGCGGGGGAGAATCTGTCGGGGCTGGTGCTCACGCCGATCAACCACCCCGATGTTGCGGCGCGGCTGGAGCAATTTTGCGAGCGCGGCGTGCCCGTCGTCGCCATCAACTCGGATATCACGCAGTTTTCGCCGCTGGTGTATGTCGGCTGTGATTATCTGCGTTCCGGACAGACGGCGGCGCAGATGCTGGGGTTGCTGCGCGGCGCGGATGCGCGCATCCTGATCGTGACCGGTTCGCTCAAGGTGTTGGGTCACAATCAGCGCGTGTACGGCTTTTCGCGCGTGCTGAAATCCGATTTTCCGCAAACCCGCATCGTGGATGTCGTGGAGAACAACGACGACGAGGAGCTGTCTTATCAAGTGGTGGCGGATACGCTGCGGCACTTTCCGGAGATCAACGCGTTGTATTTTGCCGCGGGCGGTGTGCTCGGCGGTGCGCGGGCGGTGCTGGAGCGGCAGGGCGAGTTGCCCACCATCCTCACCTGCGACCTCAACGATACCATTCGTTCGTACATCCAGCAGGGCATCGTGGCGGCGACCATCTGTCAGCAGCCGTATTTGCAGGGTTTCACCGGTGTGAAGGTGCTGCTCAATCAGCTTTTGTTCCGCCAGCCTCCCGAGCAGGCGAAGCTCTACACGCAGAATGAGATCAAGCTCAAGTATAATCTGTAACTGTATAAGCACTGCCGCGGGCATCCCGCGTGCTTACATATTCAACTATTTTTAGGAGGAAACGATTGTGCAAGAATTTTTCAAAGGCATCTCCAAAGTGAAATACGAAGGTGCGAAGTCGGATAACCCGTTGGCGTTCCGTTACTACAACCCCGATGAGAAGATCGCGGGCAAGACCATGCGGGAGCAACTCCGCTTTGCCATGTCCTACTGGCACACCATGTGCGCGGGCGGCACCGATATGTTCGGCGCGGAGACCATCTCCAAGACCTATGGTGCGACCGATGTGATGGACATCGCGAAAAACAAGGCGTATGCCGCGTTTGAGCTGATGGAGAAATTGGACATCGACTACTACTGCTTCCATGACCGTGACATCGCGCCGGAGGCGGACAATCTGAAAGAAACCAACGCCCGTCTGGACGTCATCAGCGACCTGCTCGCCGATCTGATGAAGCAGAGCGGCAAGAAGCTGCTGTGGGGTACGGCGAACTGCTTCGGCAATCCGCGCTACATGCACGGCGCCGGCACTGCGTGCAACGCGGACGTGTTCGCGTTTGCGGCGGCGCAGATCAAGAAGGCGCTGGAAGTGACCACCAAGCTGGGCGGCGAAGGCTACGTGTTCTGGGGCGGCCGTGAGGGCTATGAGACGCTGCTGAACACCGATATGGCGCTGGAGCAGGACAACATGGCGCGCCTGATGCGTATGGCGGTGGATTATTCCCGTTCCATCGGCTTCACCGGCGATTTCTACATCGAGCCGAAGCCGAAGGAGCCGACCAAGCATCAGTACGATTTCGACACCGCGACCGTGCTCGCATTCCTGCGCAAATACGGTCTGGACCAAGACTTCAAGATGAACATCGAAGCCAACCACGCCACCCTCGCGGGTCACACCTTCCAGCATGAGCTGGTCGTGGCGCGCACCAACGGTGTGTTCGGCTCCATCGACGCGAACCAGGGCGACCTGCTGCTCGGCTGGGATACCGACCAATTCCCGACCAACGTGTACGAGACTTCCATGTGCATGCTGGAAGTGCTGCGGGCGGGCGGCTTCACCAAGGGCGGTCTGAACTTCGACGCGAAGACCCGCCGCGGTTCGAACACGCCGGAAGATATCTTCTATGCGTACATCGCCGGTATGGACGCGTTTGCGCTGGGTCTGCGCATCGCCGACAAGCTGATCGCGGACGGTCGTCTGGACGCGTTTGTTGCGGATCGGTATGCCAGCTACAAGACCGGCATCGGCGCGGACATCGTGTCCGGCAAGGCGACGATGCAGCAGCTCGAGGAGTACGCGCTCGCGATGGGCGATGTGACCACCAACAAGAGCGGTCGTCAGGAGTATCTGGAGAATATCATCAACTCGGTCATGTTCGGCTGAGTTTTGCCACCCATGTAACCGCATAAAAGGGCGGGAGCGCCGCTCCCGCCCTTTTTTCTATATCACTTGAGAAAAAGGGGTCATCATCATGGCATATTTGTTGGGCGTAGACATCGGCACTTCCGGCACCAAAACGGTGCTGTTTGACACCAAAGGCACGCCGGTTGCTTCTCATACGGTGGAATACCCGCTGTATCAGCCGCAGAACGGCTGGGCGGAGCAGGAACCGACTGATTGGTGGAACGCGACGGCGGAAGGCATCCGCGCGGTGCTGGACAAGAGCGGCGTGAAGGCGGCGGATGTGCTGTCGGTTGGCTTGTCCGGTCAGATGCACGGTTTGGTCATGCTGGACAAGGAAAACCGCGTGCTGCGTCGTTCGATTATTTGGTGCGACCAGCGCACCGCGAAGGAGTGCGAGGAGATCGAAGCGCGCGTCGGCAAGGCGCGGCTTGTGGAGATCACGGCGAATCCCGCGCTGACCGGTTTCACCGCGTCCAAAATTTTGTGGGTGCGCAACAATCAGCCGGAGATTTATGAAAAATGCGCGCACATTTTGCTGCCGAAGGACTATGTCCGCTTTATGCTGACCGGCGAATACGCGACCGAGGTGTCCGACGCGAGCGGGATGCAGCT
>CAJKXG010000105.1 GCA_905203795.1 uncultured Oscillospiraceae bacterium
TCGGGGAACCGGGCGTCGGTAAAACCGCTATCGCCGAGGGCTTGGCGCAGAAAATCGCCAACAATGAAGTCCCTGAGCTGCTGCGCGGCAAACGTGTGGTGACGCTGGATCTGACCGGCATGGTTGCCGGCACCAAATATCGCGGCGATTTCGAGGAACGCATCAAAAATGCGATCGACGAGGTGATCGCCGCCGGTGATGTGATCCTGTTTATTGATGAGATTCACACGTTGATCGGCGCGGGTGCGGCGGAGGGCGCAGTAGACGCCGCCAATATCCTGAAGCCGTCGCTGGCACGCGGTGAACTGCAAATCATCGGCGCGACCACGCTGGACGAATACCGCAAACACATTGAAAAAGATGCAGCGCTGGAACGCCGATTCCAACCGGTCACGGTGGGCGAGCCGACCGCCGAGGAAGCAATGCAGATCCTGCGCGGTCTGCGCGACAAATACGAGGCGCATCACAAGGTGAAGATCACCGATGAAGCGCTGGATGCGGCCGTCACACTGTCGGTGCGGTATATCTCCGACCGTTTTCTGCCGGATAAGGCCATCGACCTGGTGGACGAGGCGGCTTCGCGTGTACGGCTGAAAGCCTTTACGGCACCGCCGGATCTGAAAGCGCTGGAGGATGAGCTCAAGCGGCTGACAGAGGAGAAAAAATCCGCTGTCAACGAACAGGACTTTGAACGTGCCGCCCGTCTGCGGGACGAGGAAAAAGAATTGAACGAAAAACTCACCCGCCAGAAGGAAGAATGGGAGGAGAAAAACGCCGGCATTACCGGCGAAGTCACCGCCAGGGAGATCGCGGAGATCGTGTCCGGCTGGACAGGGATTCCCGTTATGCAGCTGACCGAAGAAGAAGGACAGCGTCTCTTGAAAATGGAGGATATCCTGCACGAGCGGATCGTCGGTCAGGATGAAGCGGTGCACGCGGTTGCCAGAGCGATCCGCCGCGGGCGTGTAGGTCTGAAAGACCCGAAACGTCCGATCGGCTCCTTCATCTTCCTCGGACCGACAGGCGTCGGCAAGACCGAGCTGTGCAAGACGCTGGCAGAAGCCATGTTCGGCGATGAAAACGCCATCGTCCGGCTGGATATGTCGGAATATATGGAGAAACACACCGTATCGCGTCTGGTCGGCTCGCCTCCCGGCTACGTCGGGTACGACGAGGGCGGTCAACTGACCGAAAAGATCCGCCGCAAGCCGTATTCGGTGGTGCTGTTTGATGAGATCGAAAAGGCGCATCCCGATGTGTTCAACATGCTGCTGCAAATTCTGGACGACGGTGTGCTGACCGATGCGCAGGGACGACATGTCAATTTCAAGAACACCGTTATCATCATGACTTCCAACGTCGGCGCACGGCTGATCACCGATAAACGCCCCTTCGGGTTTGGGGAAAAGGATCAGACGGTGGCGGAAGAGGACGCACAAAAGCAGATTCGTGAAAATGTCATGGGCGAGCTGAAAAAAGCCTTCCGTCCCGAATTTCTCAACCGTGTGGATGATATCATCGTGTTCCGCCAGTTGACGCAGGACAACATCGAGGAGATCGCCCGTCGGATGCTGCGCAGTCTCGACAAGCGCATGGCGGATATGGATATGCATGTGACGGTGAGCGACGCCGCAGTGAGCAAGATCGCGAAGGCGGGCTTTGATCCGGTCTACGGTGCACGTCCGCTGCGCCGCGCGATTCAATCCGAACTGGAGGACGCGCTGGCAGAGCAGCTTCTGGAGGGACGCTTCCACGCCGGCGACACCGTCAGCATAGATGTGAAGGATGACGCCTTTACGTTTGAAAAAGCATAATGAAGTGGCAAAACGGGGTTCCCATCACGAGAATCCCGTTTTCCCGTTTTGTTTGCACATCATAGAAGGAGGAGCGCTCATGCCCGATAAAACGGATACCGCACAAGCCCCCTTTTGGAAGACCCTGCTGACCGGTTTTCTCATCGGTATCGGCGCGATCGCCCCCGGTGTCAGCGGCGGTGCGTTTGCCGTCATTTTCGGCTTATATGCGGCCATCACCGACGCCGTCGCACACATTTACCACGATTTTCGGAAAAAACTGCGTTTTCTTTTGCCGCTGGGGATCGGTGGGGTATTGGGCGTATTGCTGTTCGGTCGGCTGGTCGAATGGCTGTTTACGTACTACGAAGTGCCGGTGCGCTGGTTGTTTGTGGGGTTGATGGTCGGCACCTTGCCGTCCGTTTTCCGCGAAGCAGGACGGGAAGGATTTCGGAAGCGGTATCTGCTGCCGATGTTGGTATGCGGCGCGGGGATTTTTCTGCTGTCCAAGCAGCAGGGCGTTGCATACACGGGCGACGCGACGGCACTGCCGATGGGCATGTCACTGCTGTGCGGTGCGGTGGTCGGGTTCGGAACGATCGTGCCGGGCGCCAGCGCGTCGTTCGTCCTGATGTCGATGGGGTTGTACGAACCCATGCTGCGGGCGCTGAATGCCCTGGATTTTTCATTGCTGCTGCCCATGGGCATCGGGTTTCTTGCGTTTGTGGTGCTGTTCGCCAAGCTGGTCAGTTGGCTGTACAGCAGGGCTTACGGCTGGATCAGTTATGCCGTAACGGGTCTGCTGATCGGTTCGATTTTGGCGGTCGTGCCGTCGGTACGGGCAGATCGGCAGACGGTGTTGGCGCTTCTGCTTGCCGTGATCGGCGGGCTGCTGTCGTTTACGATGCTGCAAATCAAGGGGAGGGAACAGGGATGAGACGCTATCTGGCTTTCGTGTTGTGCGCGGTACTGTTGTTCAGCGGCTGCGGACCATCAAAGCCGTCGTCCGCGCCCGCCATCGCTACCACCTCCGTCTCCCAACCGTCAACGGCGGTGGTGGCGTGGATGAGCGATACACAATATTACAGCAAGGATTATCCCGATATTTTCCGCAGTATGACCGCGTGGCTGGCGGAACAGCAGCCGGCCGCCGTCCTGCACACAGGCGACGTCGTACACAACATGGAGGACGCCGAGCAATGGAAAACGGCAGTCGGCGCGTTGTCGCTTTTGGAAAACAGGATGCCCCTGCTGATCGCGGCGGGCAACCACGATGTGGGGCATAGCGCTCTTTCGTACACCGCTTTTACCACGCATTTGCGACCGTTTTTCACACCGTCTCAGTACGTATACGGGCGCGGGTGTTATGAGCAGATCACGGTCGGCAAACGGGAATATCTGCTGTTGGTCATTGGCTATGGCGTGGATGATCCGGCGGTCGATTGGCTAAACAGCGTCGCGACGGCACATCCGCAGGCAACGGTCATTCTGGCAACCCATTCATATCTGCATGTAGATGGTTCGCGGACAACGGAGGGGGAGCGCTTATATCAGAATGTGGTCGTCCCCAACGCCAATATCCGACTGGTGCTGTGCGGACACTATCACGGTATCTCACAACGCACCGACGAATTGGACGATAACGGCGACGGTTTGCCCGACCGCACGGTCTACCAACTGCTGGCGGACTATCAGGCAGAGCCGAAAGGCGGCGGGGGATACCTTCGCCTGCTGCATTTGAGCGAGGACGGGCAGGTACAGGTGAGCACCTACTCGCCGTACGATCATAAAACCAACTACTTTTCAGACGGCGACAGCTTCACATTGCAGCTTTGAAAAAAGCCGATATCCCATACGGATATCGGCTTTTCGTGTGTGTACAGTCACAAGGATTGTAATTCCTTGATACAGGCGGGGCAGATGTTACGCCCTTTATATTGTTTGATGTCCTTGGCATTTCCGCAAAAGACACAAGCAGGCTGATATTTCTTGAGCATGATAAAATTGCCATCTATAAACATCTCGAGCGAGTCGCCATTCTGCAGATCCAAGTTCCGTCGAATCTCGATGGGGAGCACAATCCGTCCCACTTCGTCGATTTTGCGTACAATTCCGGTAGATTTCACCACAATTCCTCTTTCTTCGTCCGCAACAACGTCGTTGCGCTTTTTACAAATAGTATTATACTCAATCTGACAGAAAAAGTCAATTCCATATGCAAAGAAAATTGGAAAATTTTGAGAATATTGCCGAATTATGGGAAATGTCAAACGCCGGTCAAATCAAAGGTCGGAATATAAGCGGCGTCGGCGCTTTCTCGTTCCTGCACATACCCGTCTGTCAGCCCTTTATCCACCATATATTGCCACACTTTGTTGCATTCACGGGCGGTCAGCCGTCGGTTCAGCGGGGGAAAGTCCGGCAGCGGGCACACAGGTGTATACTGAAACAACAGACTGACCCAAGTGCCGTGCGGCAGGTTGTCCGCCAGCCAATCGAGTACGCGCAGGGACGCACGTGTATAACCGGGCAGCACCAAATGCCGCACCAATGTGCCGCGTACCGCCAGTCCCTGTTCGTCCAGTTGCATCGGGCCGGTCTGCTTCGCCATTTCCAAAATCGCGGGAGCGGCGTAATCGAAATAATCAGCCGCACCGGACAGCATCGCCGCCATATCCGCGTCCACATATTTCAAATCGGGCAGATACACGTCCACAGCCCCTGCCAGTGCACGGATCGTCTCCACGCGTTCGTATCCGCTGGAGTTGTACACCACCGGCACGGGCGGACGATATTGCGACAGCGCTTCGAGGATGATCGGCACGAACATGGTGGGATTCACCAGATTGATGTTGTGCGCGCCTTGCGCGACCAGTTCACGGAAAATGTCTGCCAGCCGATTGGCGGTGATGCGTTTGCCGAATCTGTTGTGGCTGATCGGCGCATTCTGGCAAAAGCGGCAGCGCAGCGGACATCCGGAAAAAAACACCGTACCCGACCCGTTTGTGCCGCTGATACACGGCTCTTCGCCGAAATGCAAAGCCGCGCGCGCGACCACCGCCTCTTGCGGCATCCCGCAGACGCCGTAAGGCGGCTGTATGCGCGACACACCGCATTGTCGGGGACAAAGCGTGCAGGATGTGATATCCAAAAATATACCCCCATCTTTATAAAGACGCTTTTGCCAATTGTAAAAGCGCGTCGCGTTCGTTCGGACAGCGTCCGTCCATGACC
>CAJKXG010000106.1 GCA_905203795.1 uncultured Oscillospiraceae bacterium
TTCCGACACCGTGACCATCGACCCCAAGGGCCGCGTGCACACCTTCTGCTGTGCCGTCCCGGGCGCGTGGCACGTGATGGGCGTGACGCAGGGCGCGGGTCTGTCGTTGAAATGGTTCCGCGATTGCTTCTGCGATGCGGAAAAACAGACTGCCGCTTCGATGGGCGTCGATCCGTATTATCTGATGGATCAGGAGGCGGCAAAATCGCCGATCGGTTCCAATCGCCTGTTGTATCTGCCCTATCTGATGGGCGAACGTACCCCGCACCTCGACCCGAATGCGCGCGGCGTGTTCTTCGGACTGTCCGCCATGCATCAGCGCCGCGACATGCTGCGCGCGGTGATGGAGGGCGTTTCCTTCTCACTGATGGACTGCCTGTCGGTGTTCCATGAAATGGGGCTGACGGTGGACGATATGGCGGCGTGCGGCGGCGGCGGTTCCAGCAAATTGTGGCGGCAGATGCTCGCGGATATCTACAACTGTGAAATTTCCACCATTGCATCGAAGGAAGGACCGGCACTGGGCGTGGCGATCCTCGCGGGCGTAGGCGCGGGCGTGTACGGCAGTGTGCCGGAGGCGTGCGACGCCATCATCCAAAAGGGCGACCGCCAGCAGCCGACGGCGGAAAACGCGGCGGCGTATGCGGCGTATTACAAGATGTATACGCAAGTGTATCCCGCGCTGAAGGAGCTGTACCCCGCGCTGGCGCAGTTGCCGTAAGCGGTTTTGCAAGCATATAACGCTTAAAAATGAATACAAATTGTATTATCATCTTATAATAGTACAATCCGTACTATTTTTCTAGCAAAGGGGTAGTTTTTTGCACGGCTTTTCGGCGGAAGATGTCAGCATTGCGCTGTCAGTACGCAGAATCGTGCAAGACTTTTTCAAGAGAACCTTTTATACTAATATTATCAGAATGCGCATGACTGTTCGGTCACGCCGCATACAACGGAGAGGATAAGGTGATTGTATGAAACAATGGAAGTGGCTGCTCTTGTCGATCGCCGTCTTTTTGGTGGGCGGTACGCTGTTGCTGACTTCCGGCGACACGATGCTGTCCGCGCAGGCGCTGCCGGTCGGTTCGACCATCAATGCCGACGGCATGGAGGCGGTGCTGGGCGATGTGAACTTCGACGAGTCCATCAATTCCACTGACGCGCGTATGATTTTGCAGGTATCGGTGGGCAAGCTGTCGCTGATGCCGTATGAGCTGAAAATCGCCGATGTGGATCAGAACGACACGGTGGATTCCAGCGATGCGCGCCTGGTGCTGCAAGCGGCGGTGCAGAAGATAGACGAGTTCCCCGACCGCACGACGACGACCACCGCGCCGACAGAAGCGCCGACGAAGAAGACGACTTCCCCGACCACCGCGCCGACGGTGCCGCTGACGCAGGCGACCAACGCGGTGATCAATGAGAACCCCGACACCTATTGCAACCCGATCAACGTGGCGTATCAGTACCAAAACGATTATTATTCCCGCGAGGGTGCCGATCCGGCGGCGATCGTATATCGCGGTGAATATTATCTGTTTATGTCGCATAATTCCGGCTATTGGTGGTCGAGCGACCTTGCAGAGTGGCATTTTGTGTACAGCACCATGCCGGAGATCGATCATTTTGCGCCCGCCGTATGTGTGGTGGACGATACGCTGTATCTGACCCACTCAGTGGGCGGTGCGATCTATAAATCGACCGATCCCAAAGCGGACAAATGGGAGTATGTCGGCAAGCCGGTCAACTGGGACGATCCCGGTCTGTTTGCGGACGACGACGGGCGCGTGTTCTGCTACTACGGCCTCAGCGACAACGCGCCGCTGTATGTAGTGGAGCTCGACCCCGACAACAACATGGCGTTGCTCGCCGGTCCGACCCCCATTGTGGTGTCCAACAAGGATGCGCACGGCTTTGAAGTGCCGGGCGACAACAACGACAAGCTGACCGGCTCTTGCTGGCTGGAAGGCGCGTGGATGACCAAGCACGATGGCAAGTATTATCTGCAATACGCCGTGCCCGGCACGGAGTATGCGGCATATGCCAACGGCTGCTATGTGGCGGACGATCCGATGGGCCCGTTCACCTTCTGCGAAAACGGTCCGATCTCGTATAAAGCGACCGGCAACATGGTCGGTGCGGGTCACGGTTCGCTGCTGTGCGATCTGTTTGGCAACTGGTGGAAGTTCGACACCGTGTCCATCAGCATCAACCACTCGTTTGAGCGCCGCGTCATCATGGCGCCCGCTGCGTTCGATGAGCACGGTCAGTTGGTGGTCAACACGGAACTGGCGGATTACCCGACCTATGTGCCGCATCTGGATGTGGATCACTACAACAATCCGCATCCCGCATGGAATCTGGTCTCCTATGATGCACAGGCCTCCGCCTCTTCCTCGCTGAAAGATCACGACGCGAGTCTCGCGGCGGACGAGCAGCTTCGCACCTGGTGGAGCGCGGAGACCGCGAATGCGGGCGAGTGGCTGCAGCTTGACCTCGGCAAGCTGTGCGCCGTCAACGCGGTGCAGCTCAGCTTTGCGGATCAGGACGCGGATTGGAAGCAGGGACGCAACAACGATTTCTGCTACAACTATTTGATCGAATTCTCGCAGGACGGCGAGACATGGTATACGCTGGTGGATCACACCGGCGTGACATCCGGCATGAAGGAAGCCAAGGACACGTCCAATGACTACTATGAGCTGGCGTCTGCCATCGGTGTGCGGTATGTGCGCGTCACCAACAAGGGCGAGATTCCGGCAGGCGGCAAGTTTGCGATCAGCAGCCTGCGTCTGTTCGGCAACGGCGGCGGCGAAGCGCCTGCAACTGCCCCGACGGGTCTGACGATCGACCGTCCGGCGTCGGATGAGCGCAGCGCTACCATCACGTGGGACGCGGTGGACGGTGCGGAAGGCTATGTCATCCGCTACGGCTGCTATGAGGATTCGCTGAGCATCCATTATCAGGTGATTGGCGATACCACGGCGACGATCCGTAACCTCAACATGGGTGTGGACTACTGGTTCACGGTGGATGCGTACAATGACAGCGGCTACACGAAGGGCACTTCCACCGTCAAAGTCGGCTGGACGGTCGAGCCGCCGGTGAAAGACCTGCCCAAGCCGCCCGAACCCAGCGAATTCATCATCGAGGGCTACACGGTGTATGAGGCGGAAGCCGCCACAATGGGCAACGGCGCGGTCGCTGCTGCTGGTTCTACCGAGGTCAACGCTTCCGGTCAATCGGCGGTGCAGAATATGCACGTGACCGGCGCGTTTGTGGAGTTCACCAAACTGGACGGCGGCAACGGCGGTGATGGCAAGCTGCATCTGGCGTTTGCCAACGGCAACCCGTCCGCTGTTGCAACCATCTATGTCAACGGCAAATCCATCGGCGACGTGACGATTCCCACCACGGGCGGTTGGGGCAACTTCGCCGCCATGGACATTGATATCACCGGTCTGACGGCGGGTGAGACGAACACCATTCGCATCATCGGCGGTCGCGAAGGCTTCAATCCCGATTTCATCCAAATAATTTACGAAAAATGATCCCCACGAAAAGGGCGGCAGGGCTCCTGCCGCCCTTTTTTCGGGAAATGAAAGGAATGTGCACCCTATGATCAATCCTCATCCGAAGACCTATTGCAACCCCCTCAACATTGCGTACCAGTATCAGGCGGAGTTCCTTTCCCGCGAGGGCGCAGATCCCGCCGCCATCGTGTTTCGCGGCGAATACTACTTGTTTGTGTCGCATAATTCCGGCTATTGGTGGTCGCCCGATCTCGCGGACTGGCATTTCGTCTACAGCGACATGCCGGAGATCGGCAAGTGGGCGCCTGCCGTGTGCGTGGTAGACGACGTGATGTATCTGACCCATTCGCAGGAGGGCGCGATCTATAAGTCGAGCGACCCGAAATCCGGCAAGTGGGAGTATGTCAGTCACCCCGTCGCATGGGGCGACCCCGCGCTGTTTACGGACGACGACGGGCGTGTGTACTGCTACTACGGTTGCAGCGACAAAGAGCCGATCTACGCGGTGGAGCTGGATCCGAAAAACGACATGGCGCTGCTGAACGGACCGGTCGTCTGCCTGCAATCCGACGGTGCGGTGCATGGCTTTGAGGTGCCGGGCGACCAAAACGATAAGCCGCAGAATTCCTGCTGGCTGGAAGGCGCGTGGATGAACAAGCACGACGGCAAGTATTATCTGCAATATGCCGCCCCGGGCACGGAATACGCCGCCTATGCGGACGGCTGCTATGTGAGCGACAAGCCGCTGGGTCCGTTCACCTTCTGCGAAAACAGCCCGATCTCCTTCAAGGCGAGCGGCAACATGGTCGGTGCGGGTCACGGCTCGCTGCTGCGCGACCTGAACGGGCGGTACTGGAAATTCGATACCACCTCTATCAGCATCAACCATATGTTTGAGCGCCGCGTTGTGATGGCGCCCGCCGCGTTTGACGCGCACGGCAATCTCGTAACCAACATGGAGCGGGCGGATTATCCGACCTATGTGCCGCATGCGGATGTGGATCACTATCGCGACCCGCATCCCGCGTGGGAGCTGGTGTCCTACGGTGCGGCGGCGACCGCGTCCTCCACGCTGGGAGAGCATACCCCCGATCTGGCGGCGGACGAAAATATGCGCACGTGGTGGTGCGCCAAAAGTGCCGACGCGGGCGAGTGGTTGCAGCTTGATCTCGGCAAGCTGTGCACGGTAAACGCGTTGCAGCTCAACTTTGCCGATCAGGATCTGCTGCCGGTCGGCGGACGGGACAATGCGTATTGCTACCGATATACCATCGCGTATTCGCAGGACGGCGACACGTGGCAGACGCTGGTCGATCACACCGACGCGACCGGCGCGCCCCACACGGCAGTGGACACGTCGCATGATTACTATGAGTTGAATAATCCGATTGATGTACGCTATGTACGCGTCACCAATCAGGGCGAGATTCCCGCAGGCGGCAAGTTTGCGGTCAGCGGATTGCGGCTGTTCGGCAACGGCGGCGGCGAAGCG
>CAJKXG010000107.1 GCA_905203795.1 uncultured Oscillospiraceae bacterium
GCCGGCGCTTCCAGCGCCAACCGTTCCAGCTCCGCAAACGAATACTCCCGCCCCTCGCGCTTCCATTGGCGGCGGCTCTCCTGAATCAGCCACAGCCCCACCAAATTCTTGAGGAACGTGGTGTGCCCGCCGACGCCGCCTTCGTTGGTGATCTGACAGGCGTTCGACTGCGCGTCGATCAGCGGTTCGGGCAACTCCGTGCCGAGCAGCGACCACGTGCCGCAACTGATAAACGCGAAATCGCGCCGATCGGTCGGCACGGCGATGATCGCGCACTGCGTGTCGTGTCCTGCGACGCTGACCACGGGGATGGGCGGTAAGCCCAATTCCTCCTGTATCGCTTTGCTCAGCGGTGCGGACGAGCCGCCCGGCTGCACCATGTCGGTGAACAAGCGACGCGGCAGGTCATACGCCGCGATCACGTCGTCCGACCACGCACGGGTGTGCGGGTCTAACAACTGCGTGGTGCTGGCGATGGTATATTCCGTCTCCCGCACGCCGGTCAGCAGATACCGCAGCAGGTCGGGCATCATCAGCAGCGTCTCCGCCCGCTCCAGCACCGCCGGACGGCGGTCGCGCAAAGCGCCGAGCTGAAACAGCGTGTTGAAATCCAACAACTGCGTTCCCGTCGCCTCATACAGCCGCTCCCGCTGCTCCGGCGACAACGCCGCTACCGCGCCCGCCGTGCGGCGATCGCGGTAATGCACGGGATTTTCCATCAGCACACCGTCCGCGTCCAGCAAACCGAAATCCACGCCCCACGTGTCGATGCCGATGCTGTCCGGCAGCACGCCCGCCGTTTTGGCGCACAGCAGTCCCTGCTTCAGCTCATGAACCAACCGCAGCACATCCCAATACAGCGTGCCGTTTACCTCGACAGGATCGTTGGAAAAGCGGTGCAGTTCGGTCAGCGCAATGCGTTCGCCGTCAAACCGCGCGAGCATGGCGCGTCCGGACGACGCACCCAAATCAAACGCCAGTACCTGTGCCGGTTTCATGGCTGTTCCCCCATTGATCATTTATACAGCGGTCCGTATGCGGCACAGGCGCGGTAATCCGCCCCCTCCGCGTCCTTCGTGCCGAACGCCGCCCACGCATGCGGACGGTAGCAATCCGCCGCGTCCACATTGTGCAGCGACACGGGAATGCGCAGCATACTGGCGAGCGTGATCGCGTCGCCGCCGACATGTCCGTAGCAGAACGCGCCGTGATTCGCGCCCCAATTCGCCATCACGTCATACACACTTTCAAACCCGGGCGCACCCAGACGCGGCACAAACCAGGTGGTCGGCCACGTGCGGTCGGTGCGCTCATCCAAAATGCGGTGAACATCTTCGTCCAGCGTAACGGTATAGCCCTCGGCGATCTGCAGCACCGGCCCGACGCCGTCGATGATATTCAGACGCATCAGCGTCACCGGCATCTCGCAGCCGGTGCGGAAATGCGACGAGAAACCGCCGCCGCGGAAATATTGGATATTCGCGTTCGCCCAATCGGTCGCCGCCAGCATCCCGTCGATATCCGCGTCGGTCACCTCCCACCACGGCTTCATGCAGCCGTTGCCGTTTGCGTCTTTGGACGCGCCGGTGCCGTCCAGCGCCGCCGCGCCGGAGTTGAGCAGATGGATGAAACCGTTCGCCGCGCGGCCGGTCGGGCGCTTGCCCGTCACACGTTCCACCGCTTCGGGACTCCAATAGGTGCGCACATCGGCAAATACCGTGGCGCCGCCGGTCAGCAGCTTGCCGAACAGCATCGCCATGCCGTTGAGTCCGTCGTTTTCGGTGGCAAGCACCAGCGGCTCTTTTTTGCCGTTCCAGTCAAAGGAGGAGTTGATGATCGCCTCGGTGAAGTCGCCGTTGGGCAGCCAGTCCGTCCACATACGCTGCCCCTGGAAGCCGCCGAGGATGGCGTTGCGCCCGAGCGCTTCCTCGTGCCAGCCCATATCGTCCAGCACGGGGTTGCCGAGCAGGATATCCCGCACGATCAGCGTCAGCTTCACCACAAACGCCCATTCGTCCTCCACCACATGCGAACGCGTGACGATATCCTGCTGCTCCACGCCTTCATTGATATTCATGCCCTCGCGGCAATTTTTCTTTGTCCACGCCAGCGCCCGCTCATATTCCGCGTGATCGTAGATCTCCAGCTTGATACGGCGCAGCAGCTCGGTCATATCCACCCATTCCGCGCGGATGCCGAAATACTCCTGCAGCATTTTCATGTCGCAGTACGAGCCCATGATGCCCATCGCCACGCCGCCGAGATTGACATACGATTTGCCGCGCATCTCGCCCACCGCGACCGCACATTTGGCAAAACGCAGCAGCTTTTTCGCCACATCAGCGGGAATGGTGCTGTCCTGCGCGTCCTGCACATCGTGACCGTAGATGGCGAAAGCGGGCAGCCCGCGCTGGGCGTGCGCCGCCATGACCGCCGCCAGATACACCGCGCCCGGGCGTTCCGTACCGTTAAAGCCCCAGACCGCTTTGATCGTCAGCGGATCGAGATCCATCGTCTCGCTGCCGTAGCACCAGCAGGGCGTGACACTGAGCGTCGCGCACACATTTTCGTGTCCGAACTGCTCCGCACACCGCGCCGATTCCGCGCCGCCGCCGATGGTGCCGTCAAAGATCACACATTCCACCGGCGTGCCGTCGGTATACCGCAGGGTACCGATCAGCTCCGCTGCCGCCGTTGCCATGCGGCGGGTCTGCTGCTCTAGCGATTCCCGCACGCCGCCCCATCGACCGTCAATCACCGGTCGAATACCAATCTTCGGATGATTCATCAATAAAACCTCCCATAATATAAATCTATCATCAATCTGTTGCGTTTTTTTATTCTTCGTAGCACTTGCCGCCGTTTAATTGCGGATACCGGCTGCGATCGTGGTAGCGCGGTGCGTGGTCGAACACCAGTTTGATCACGGCCACGCCCACAGGATCCGGACAAGTCTCCGGCAGCCCTTTCAAGGTCAGGCGCTGTCCGTCATGTTCAAACGCGAGCTTCTCGCCCGTGCCCAAAATGCTGACTTCCTTCGGCACATCGAAATAGCCGCCGAATGCCAACTCGCCGCCGTGCGGCCATATCCAGCACCAATAATAGACGGTCTTTCCGTCCGGCGAGGACGTGGGTCCGGCAATGCCGCTGCCGCCGACATAACAGCCGCGCGGCTTTTTCCCGTAGACCGCTTCCCCGTTGCGCGACAGCCATTCGCCCACCTTGGTGAGCGGCTCGATCGCATCGGCAGGCGCCGCGCCGTCCGGCCGCGGCCCGATATTGAGCAGCAAGTTGCCGCCGTCACGCGTGCAGGTATACAGCATACGCAGGATGCGCGGCGCGGTATACGCATACGGTTGTGCCTGTACCTCGTCCACATATCCCCACGAGAGATCGTTAAAGGTCATGCAGGCCTCCCAGTCACGGTCGGTCGCGGTCACGTGTCCTTCCGGCGTGCCGAAATCCTCCGCCAAAAAGCTGCGGTCGTTGATGATGATGTCCGGCTGCAACGCCCGCATACGCTGGTTGCGGGCAAGGGAATCCCAGCCCTCCCAGCTTCTCATCGGTTCGGGCACGTCGTACCACAAAATGTCGATCTTGCCGTAATTGGTCAGCAACTCGGTATTGAGCGCCTCGATGTAATCCAAAAAACGGCGGCGCGCTTCATTGTCGAAAGCGCATTTCCAGCCGTCGGGGTGATGCCAGTCCATCAGCGAAGAATAGAAACCGATCTTCAGACCGAATTCCCGACAGGCATCCACAAATTCCCGCACAATATCGCGATGCGGACCGTAATTGACGGAATTATACGGATTCGCTTTGGAATCCCACAGGGAAAATCCCTCATGGTGACGGGTCGTCAGCACCATATACTTCATTCCCGCCGCCTTAGCCAAGCGCGCCCATTCGCGCGGCGCACCGGGCGCGGGGGCAAACGTGTCCGCCAGCTTTTCATATTCGGCAACCGGTATCCCCTCTACCGCCTGCGCCCACTCCATACGACCGAGCTGGGAGTACAATCCGAAATGCACAAACATGCCGAACCGCGCTTCGCGCCACCACGCCATGCGCGCATCCCGTGTGGCGGCAATCGCCTGTTC
The DNA here is from genome assembly GCA_905203795.1 of uncultured Oscillospiraceae bacterium. GTDB lineage: Bacteria > Bacillota > Clostridia > Oscillospirales > Acutalibacteraceae > CAJKXG01. The sequence goes on from CAJKXG010000107.1 coordinate 4,101, forward strand.
ATAATCCGATTTGTTCAAAATCGTGCTCATCCTTTATCCCTCCGATACTGATGTTTCCACACAGCGCTTGGATGCCGTTATTCGGTTTCCGAGTCTTCCTTGCGATAATGCTTGAAGCCCGGATGCTTGCCGGTGATGCCGTAGCCTGCGCGCATATTACACAGACGCTCGATATTTTCCTGAGAAAGCTCGCGTTCACCGCCCAGCAAATGCGCCACCAGATTGATCTTTGCGCCCAGCTCGAGCGTTTCCATGCGATAATACGCCGTGATCGCGTCTGCCCCCATTGTCAACGCGCCATGATTGGCCAGCAGCAGTGCGTCGTGCTCCTGCAAATACGGCGTGATCGCGTCCGGCACCTCCATGGTGGAGGGCGTACCGTACGGCGTGACCGGCACCGAACCGATGGTCAGCACCGATTCGATCATCGTGTAGCGATCGAGATCCAAATGCGCCACCGCATAGCCGGTCGCGACCGGCGGATGTGCGTGCAGCACCGCGCCCACATCGGGACGTTCCTCATAGCAGCGCAGATGCATCTTGATCTCGGACGACGGGCGATAGCCGTCCAATCCTTCCAGCAGTTCGCCGCGACGGTTGATCTTCACCAGCTTTTCGGGGGTGATAAAGCTTTTGCTGATGCCGGTCGGCGTCGCCAGCAGCGTCTCCTCGTCCAGCTTGGCGCTGACGTTGCCGTCGTTTGCCGCCACCCAGCCGAGCTGCCACATGCGGTGGCAGATATCACAAATCTGTTCGCGTAATTCTTGTTCATTCAGCATATATGCTCGCTCCTTCGCCATATGGGATTTCATATTAAAATTATAGCAAGATTGCGATGATAAAGTCAATATCATACCGTATTTTCAGAAAATGCTACAGATACGGCGGCGCGATTTCGTCATATTGCCCGCACACGGTCAGGT
>CAJKXG010000108.1 GCA_905203795.1 uncultured Oscillospiraceae bacterium
TCGAGATGGGCGACGGCGTGCAGGAAGTGCTGGCTACCGCCGGCAACAACCGCCTGGGCGGCGACGACTTCGACCAGAAGATCGTCAATTGGCTGATCAGCGGCTTCAAAGCGGAAACCGGTGTGGATCTGTCTGCCGACAAAATGGCGGTGCAGCGTCTGCGCGAAGCGGCGGAAAAAGCGAAAATCGAGCTGTCCGGTATGACGACCAGTAACATCAACCTGCCGTTCATCACTGCCGACGCGACCGGCCCGAAACATCTTGACATGACGCTGACCCGCGCGAAGTTCAACGAACTGACCAAGGATCTGGTGGATGCCACGATGGGACCGGTGAAGCAGGCGCTGTCCGACAGCGGTCTGTCCGCCGCACAGATCGACAAAGTGCTGCTGGTGGGCGGTTCCACCCGTATCCCCGCCGTGCAGGAAGCCATCAAGAACTTTATGGGCAAAGAGCCCTTCAAGGGCATCAACCCCGACGAGTGCGTCGCGATGGGCGCGGCGCTGCAAGGCGGTGTGCTGGGCGGCGAGGTCAAGGGTCTGCTGCTGCTGGACGTCACCCCGCTGTCGCTGGGCGTCGAAACGATGGGCGGCGTCATGACCAAGGTCATCGACCGCAACACCACCATCCCGACCAAAAAGAGCCAGATCTTCTCCACCGCAGCGGACAATCAGCCGTCGGTTGAGATCCACGTGCTGCAGGGCGAACGCGAATTTGCCAAGGACAATAAAACGCTTGGCATGTTCCATCTGGACGGCATCGCGCCCGCGCGTCGCGGCGTGCCGCAGATCGAAGTCACCTTCGACATCGACGCGAACGGCATCGTAAACGTCAGCGCTATGGACAAGGGCACGGGACGCGAGCAGCACATCACCATCACCTCCAACACCAACATGTCGAAGGAAGATGTGGAACGCGCGGTCAAGGAAGCGGAGCAGTATGCCGCCGAAGATAAGCAGAAGCGTGAAAACATCGACCTGCGCAACGCCGCCGACCAAGCGGTATACCAGTGCGAGCAGGCGCTCAGCGAGCTGGGCGACAAGATGGACGCTGCCGACAAGACCAATCTGCAAGGCAAGATCGACGCGCTGAAGGAAGCGCTGAAGGGCGAAAACTACGACGACATCAAGGCGAAACAGGACGACCTGATGAAAGCCTTCTACGAGGTGTCCGCCAAGGTGTATCAGGCGAACGCGCCGCAGGACGCGCAAGGCGCGCCCAACCCGAACGCGGGTGACGCTCCCAACGCCGACGGCTTCTACGACGGGGACGTGCAATAACGGACACAACCCGCAGGCAAGCATGAATTTTCATGCTGCGGCATGAGTTTGATACGCGGCTGAAAGGGGCGATCCACATCGCCCCTTTCGGTCGGTCACAGTTAGAGCGAAAGGCATGGTCACATAATGGCTGACAAACGCGATTATTACGAAGTGCTCGGCGTGTCGCGCGGCGCGTCGGAGGACGAGATCAAAAAGGCTTACCGCAAGGTGGCGAAAGAGAATCACCCCGATCTGCACCCGGGCGACAAGGACGCGGAAGCGCGTTTCAAGGAAGCGAACGAAGCATATGAAGTGCTGTCCGACCAGGAAAAACGCGCCCGTTATGACCAGTACGGTCACGCAGGCGTGGATCCGAATTTCGGCGCGGGCGGCGGTTACGGCGGCTACGGCGGCGTGGATGTCGATTTCGGCGATCTGGGCGACCTGTTCTCCTCCTTTTTCGGCGGCGGCGGACGGCGCGCCAACCCGAATGCCCCCCGTCGCGGCAGCGACATCGGCGCGTCGGTGACCATTTCGTTCGAGGAGTCCGCAAAGGGCTGTAAAAAGCAGATCAATGTCCCCGTCGTGGAAGCGTGCAGCGACTGTCACGGAAGCGGCGCGGAGAAGGGCACATCGCCCAAGGTGTGTCCGCAGTGCGGCGGCAGCGGTCAGGAGCGTCGTCAGCAGCAAACGCCGTTCGGCGTGATGCAGACGCAGACCACCTGTTCGCGGTGCCGCGGCACCGGCCGCATCATCGAAAAGCCCTGCACCACCTGCCACGGCAGCGGTCAAGTGCGCAAAACGGCGGCGGTGGGCATCAACATCCCCGCCGGCATCGCCGAGGGGCAGGTGCTGAACATCCGCGGCAAGGGCAACGCCGGCATGAACGGCGGGCCAAACGGCGACTTGCAGGTGGAAATCTCGGTGCGTCCGCATCCGCTGTTTGAGCGGCGCGGCGACGACATTTGGTGTGAACTGCCGCTTTCCTTTGCGCAGATGGCGCTCGGTGCGGAGGTGTCCATCCCCACGCTGGACGGCAATGTGACACAGACGATCAAAGAGGGCACGCAGCCGGGCGAGGTCATTCGTCTGCGCGGCAAGGGCTTCCCGCATCTGCGCGGCGCGCGCGGCTACGGCGACCTGTTGGTGCAACTGGCAGTGGAAGTGCCGCGCAACCTGACGGCGGAGCAGAAAAAGGAACTGCGCGAATTTGAAGAGGCGATGGGCGACAAGAATTATCAAAAGCGCCTATCCTTCCGCGACAAACTGAAAAAGGCATTCAACGCCGACAAATAAGTCTGCTGCATGGACAGAAGGCGGACAAAAATATACCCCCTTATGATAAAACAACGGCGAGGACAACTCCTTGCCGTTGTTTTTATATATAATTATACTGTTTGTTATCATTTCAACAGTGCCGCCCGCTCCTTGTAATCGGGCAGCACCCGCGCCACCTCCGCGTAAAAAGCGGGGCTGTGGTCGTGATGACGAATGTGCGCCAGTTCATGTACCACCACGTACCGAATTGCGGCTTCGGGGTAGCGCATCAGCAAGCAGGAAAACCGCAGCCGATTGTCGCCGGTGCAGCTTCCGAACCGCGTGCGCGCCTTGCCGAAACTAACTTCGGCGGGCGCCACACCCATGATGGCGGCGTAATATGCGATCAACGGCGGCAGCTCGGTCCGCGCCCGCGCCATCAGCGCCGCCAGTTCCGTCTCATCAGGCGGCGGATACGCCGCGGCGCGTGCCCGCTGTACCGCCAGCTTTTTCTCGATCCATGCCGCGTGCTGCTCCACCATGGCGGAGATGTCCGCCCGCGGCATCCGCTGCGGAGCACGGACGATCACCGCCCCCTCCCGCGTCACCTCGATCGCCGCAGTTTTTCGCCGCGACCGCACCACCTGATAGTTCATACATCGCGCCTCCGTTTCATGACTTCATTATACCATAAAAACGGCGTTTGTGCTTGCAAATTCGTCAGTATTGTGCTACAATGTAGGCACAGTACAACCAAATATCATCCATCAACCGACGGTTCTGCTGAGAAGCGGATGAAAAGGGAAGCCGGTGCAAGGCCGGCGCAACCGCCATTACTGTATGGGAGGATACCCGCGCCATCATGCCATTGGGGGCAACCCTGAGAAGGCGGCGCGGATGGGGATGCCCGCCTCCCGAGCCAGGAGACCTGCCGTCGGAGGGAGCTGTTCGGCATCCTTGGGCAATCGGGAGGACGCCATCGGCATGGGGCTGAAACGCTGCACGCGAGCACGCTCGTGTGATTTTTCGTGCGCCTGTCGGTTCAAACTCCGATGGACGCGCTTTTTTTGCGCTTTGGGCGACTGCAAATTGCAAAAAGGAAGGATTCTCATGGCAAAAACAAGCAAAAAACTCCTGTGGCTGCTGGCAATCGTATGCCTGCTGCTGACGGTCGTCCCCACGGTCAGCGCGGCAGACGAAACGATGCAGATTTCGCTGCGCGTGGAAGGCGTAAACGCCTGCCTGTACAGTGACACGCTGACGCTGCCTGCGGACGCGACGGCGGCAGACGCGCTGACAGCGGCGAAAGGGCTGACCGTCGTCGGGCTGGACGAGGGCTACATCACTGCGATCAACGGCGAAAGCGCCGGACAATTCGGCGGCTGGGACGGCTGGATGTATCTGGTCAACGGCAAAGCGCCGTCGGTCGGTATGCCGGATCAAACGCTGGCGAACGGCGACGTCGTGGTCGTGTACTACGGCGATTTTCCCTGCCAGGTGCCGGTGATGGACACCGCCCGCCTGAACAGCGACGGCGTGCTGGCGTTCACGTCCGCCGACACGGTGTATGATGAAAACTTCAACGCCAGCACCGTGATCAACCCCGTCGTGGACGCCACCGTGACGATTGGCGACAAGACCTACACCACCGACGACAAGGGCGAAGTGGCGATCGACCTCGCAAACGGCACCTATGCGGTGCAGATTGCGAAGAAATCGGCAAGCGGCGCACCGGCGGTACTGCGTTTCGCCGCAGACACCAACGTGACCGTTGCGCGTGCGACGCAGGCGGCGGAAACTACTACGACTGACAATCGTTTCCCCACCGAAACGACCGCTGCCGCTGAAACGACTGCCGCTGTCGAAACCACCTCCGCAGAAGCCGCAGATACGACTGCCACCACCGCCGTGCCCGAAGCCGGCGAAACAGCACGTCCGATCGCGGCAGTGCTGCTGCTCGGCGCGGCGGGCGTAGTGTTGCTCGCCACAACCAAACGCAAGGCCTAAACCAATGAACCGACGACTATGCGGATGGGCGTTCGCCTGTGTGCTGTGGTTGTGTCTCCTCACCGTCACCGCCACAGCAGCATCTGCGGATTACACCCGTCTGATCGACGAAACCGTCGCGTGGCGGACGGGCGACCGTTCGGACATATTGGAAGGAGAGGCGACGGAATCGCTGGACTGGTACGCGATGGCGCTGGGGCGGTACGACCGCGCCAAAACTGCCGCGTACGCCGCCGCACTGCCCGCCCGCGTGACCGCGTTGTATGCGGCGGACAACGTGGGGCGCATCACCGACTGGCAACGGCTGGCGCTGACGGTGGCGGCGACGGGCGGCGATCCCACCGCTATCGGCGGACACAATCTGCTGGCGGACGCCACATATGCGCGCGACCTGCCAACGCTGGGGCGGCAGGGAATCAACGGGTACATTTTCGCGTCGCTGGCGCTGGACAGCGTGGACGCGACTGTGCCGACAGGTGCGGCGACCACGCG
>CAJKXG010000109.1 GCA_905203795.1 uncultured Oscillospiraceae bacterium
TGATCCCCCACCACAATCTCGCCGCCATCACCCCGCGGCAGAATATTGAGGTGATCGGCGTGCGCACCGTCCGCGACGCCTATGAAGCGTTATAAAGATGCCGAACCCCCCGCACAAGTTCAACGCTTGTGCGGGGGGGTTCTTCGTCGTTCCCCTGTCGGAACGTCAGACGACCGGATGGACATATTGATTTTCCTCCGGCAAAGTGGTATACGTCTCCACCACCATATCCAAACTGCTCAAATTTCCCCATACAGCCACCGTCGTATCTGTCGACGTCAAAACAGAAACAGGGACGCGCACAACTTGATATCGTATTTGTGAATCCTGCTTCTTTTCCCTCACCGTCAACACATACTCTCCGTAATCGTCCCGATGCAGCGCGGACAGCGGCAACGTGAGTGCGTACTCCTGCTCATCGATCGTGTCGGGCATGGCATATGTCAGTGTCACCTCGGGGGTAAATCGGGGATTCAGCGTCTCCGAAAAATGCAGCAGCAATCCCAGTGCCGTCAAAAACACCGCCAGCACGCCGGGGATGACCCACCGACGCAGCCGTCCCCGCCACTTGCCTTCCTCTTTCTCATCGGCGGATGCGGACACGCCAAAGCCGGCGGCAAAATGCTTTTGACCGTAAAAAAACAGCAGCAAAGGCGGGATCATGTACAGCGTCGCCACCGCAAAGGCAACGCCCGTCTCCGTAGCGTTGATCTCAGACAAATAGATGGATAGCGGATACTGCGCGGGATCGTTTAGCAAAATCATGGGTTGTTCGATCATATTCCAATAATCGACAAAAATCAAAATAGCAACAGCCCAAAGAATACTTTTACACTGCGGCAGACAAATCCGCCAGAATATCCGCCATTCTCCCGCGCCGTCCAACGCCGCCGCTTCGAGCTGTGAAGCGGGGATACGCCGCATATGCCGTGTGAGCAAAAAAACGGCAAAAGGAGAAACGATATCCGGCAGCAAAATCGCCCATTTTGTTCCGAGAGTCCCCAAAAAGTCTGCCACCAAATAATTGGGCAAAAGCGTCACTTGATACGGAAGCAGCATGAAAATCACATAGAAAAAATAAATCACACTGCGACACCGGCTTCGGCAGCGATACAAACTGTAAGACGCCATGGCCGCCACCGACACCTGCCCGAGAACAATCGGAACCACCAAGCAGATCGAATTCCAAAACCGACTGAGATACGCCGGCGTTTGCAGGAGTACGACAAAATACTGTGCCAATGTCCCATGCTCAGGAATCAGGACGGGCGAGGTGGAATCGGCAATATAGGAGCCGCCCTGACTCAGCGCAGAAAACACAGCGCCGTATTTCTTGGTGATCTCCGCCTGCGACATAAACGAGCCCACTGCTGTCAGGATCGTGGGCAGCAGCATGCCGCAAGCAACGAACAACAAAAGCAGGATCAACACAACACGACCGCTTTTTCGCGTGGTGGACTGTTTCATTCTTCCACCTCTCTTTCAAATCGTTCCTCCAGCCAAAACAAAACAGCCAGTATCAGGGTCAATACCACCGTCACCAGCACGGTGGCGGCAGACAGTTTCTGATAATCCAAGGTACGGAACGTGTTGTTCAGAAAATGCTGAAGCATATACAAATCATCGTTCGGATAGTTGCCCACAAGCAAATACACTTCGCGAAATATCTTAAACGAGTTGGCCAGCGTGAGGATCGTCACAAACAAAATCGTAGAAGATAAATAGCGTAATTTGATCGACCAGAACCGACGAAATGCCCCCGCCCCATCAATCTCCGCCGACTCAAGCGGCTCTCTCGGGATATTGCCCAGCGCGGCGGAAAACAAGAGAACATTATATCCGACATTCTTCCATAGAAACAGCAGGATAACCACCGCCTGATCATACCCGTCCGTGCGCAGCCAATTGATAGGCTGAAGGTGCATCCATTCCAGCAACGCGTTGACGGTTCCGTTTTGATGAAACAACACTTGCCAGATGAGCACGATGGAAGCAACCGGCACCATCATAGGACTAAGGAACAGCGCGCGGAATTTGCCTTTGGCAGGGATACGGCATTCCAGCGCGGACGCCAGCAATAGAGAAAGCACCATTGTCAGCGGCACGGCAATGCAAGAAAACACCGTCGTGTTTCGTACCGCCAGTCGAAATGCTTCATTTTGCAGCAGGGCGCGGAAATTGTCCCCGCCGACAAACGCCCGCGAAAACGAATTGTCTATGACAGAGTAATAAACAATCGCGATAAACGGGACGACAAAAAACACGATCACGCCCAGCAGGCTGGGGTACAGCAGGATTCGCGCCTTTGTTTTCTCACTGAACAAGCGCGCACGCTTTTCGCGAAAGCCGGATATGTACAATCTGATCATCCCTGTTCATTTAAGTATAGCTGCACTTTTGTTTGAATATTTTGGGATGCTTCCTTTGCCGTACACACATCCGCGTAATAATACGATGCTTCGGATAAAATAATGGCGTTGATCTGTGCATCGGTTTCCACCACGGGCTTGGCGTCCCGAATCATTTGTTGGAGCTGCTCCATATCCTTCGCCGAAAGCGGCACAGCGGGATTTCCCTCATAGGTCAAAACGGCTGACCCATTCCCATTTTGGAAATTGGCGGCATTCTGATAATATGCCGCTTGATTCTCAAAGGTCTGCCGATCCGTCGGGAAATAACTGCTGTAGGCGGCGTCCGTTTCGCGATTTTCTTCCAGACTGATTTTGAGGAAATTCCACGCGGCGTCCTGATTCTTGGAGCTTTTAACAATCGCCAGACTGTTCTGCAATGTCAGCTTATGTCCCACGCCGTTTTCTGTCGGATATCCCACAAATGCCAATTTGCCGTTAATGTCCGAAACAAGGCGGTGATACAACATAAAATTGGAAATGTCTTTATGTGCAAATAAATACTTTCCTTTGGCAATGTCTGTGTTTGACGCTTCCAGCTTCTTGCTTCCGGTAAGCAGCTGCATCAACTCCTCCTGTGTGGTAAACTCCTTGCTCTTTTCCAAATACTTCTCAAACGAGCCGTCGTTGAAGTGGCAGGTTTTGCGATCCTTGTCAATGTAGTCGGAAAAGACCGTGTCGCAATAGAAGTTCAGGAATTTTTCGTTGGTGAAACCCAGCGGGACGGTTTTCACCTCGGGATGCGCGGTTTGCAACGCGTCCCACGTGCTTAAATTCAGGCTGTCCGCCTCCCCCGCCAGATCCTTGTTCGCCACCATGGTGGTTAACGTAAAGCCGGTGGATATCTGATAAAGATGACCGTCGATTTCGGTAGCGGACAAAACGCCCTCCACAAACGAATCGCGCCCCATCGTGTTGTCGTCATCAATGAGCGGATACAAATCCAAAAGAGCCCCTTGGCGGATCAAAGCAGCACTGGATGCACGACCGTCCAGGCAAAGCACATCCATCGCCTTGCCCGCGAGCAGCTCCGTATTCAGCTTCAAAATCCCTGCCGGCGCTGCATACACATCCTTTTCTCCGCCATCCGTATCCCCGTTATACTGGATATAATCGATGATCTTCGCGGTATACTCCGAATACGTTTGATTAAAAACCGTTGCCGTTTTTCTCGAGGAATCCGGAACACCATATCCGACCACGATCAGGTCTTTGGGCGCTTCCTGCGGCGTGCACGGCGTTAATGTATAGAGACCGAACGCATTCTTGCCATCCTCTTGCACCACACAAAAAATGCGTTTATCGTTGAAATCGACCGCCGCGATCCCCTTATTAGGGGGCAGCACACCGCGGTCGGCCCAAGACAGCAGATGTTTCACCTCGCCCCCGTCGGCTGTATAGCCATACAGCTCATCGTCCGCGTTGCAGAGGAACAAATACTCGTTTCCGCCGCCAAACAACGCGTGGGAGGAAAACTCCTCTACGGAAATCGCCGTCTCCAAAGTACAGCCGCCCGCTCGAATCGGTGTGACGGTGCCGCCGTGTGCATAGGCAATAGCGGCACGTCCGTCGGACAGTTGAATCAACGTTATTTCCCCTTCGATGTCTGCATATTCTTTCGTCTCGACCATGGTTCCCGTCGCCACATCGTAAAGCCACAGTATGTAGCGGCTCTCTTCTCCGGTAGAATAGCTCGCCACACCGTAGAGCTGACGGCCTTGGAACATAACGGCGGAAATCGAGGGGAATTCACACTCCAACTGTTCTGCCACATTGGATTCTTGCACGACCGTACCTGTTTTCAGATCGACCGTTTTCAAAATATATCGGTCGCTTTCCGTACCGCCGTACATGATATCGCCGGCTAGATATTCCAAAAGCAAAAGCTCGTTTTTCGATACATCCAGCGCATACTCGATCAAAACATCCTCATAGTTGGCGAAGGTGTGACGATACACTTCTGTTTGACTGCCGGCGTCCAAATCCACCAGACCAATCGCATAGGTCGGGGTATCTACTGCCGCGGCAGCCGGATCGTATACATATGTCAGCTTGTTTTCTCCATCGATAAAATGAATCGGATAGTTGGTCCTCACCTGCCACTCAGCATCAGGAGGTGCAATCTCGGTATATCGGCGTGTGTACGAGGTTAGCTCCTCTTTTGGCTTGTTACAGCCGGACAGCCCGCCTGCCGCCAGCGCCACGACCAACACCATAGCCATCAGGGAAATCATGCGTTTTTTCATCGTTATGCACCTCTCGCATAAAACAGGGCAAACACTCCGGCTGTCCACAAACGGGAACAGCCGGAGCTTGCCGACAGATGTTTGGTTTATTTGCATTTGTTTTGCGCGCTAAAACAAATTGCGTACAGTCTTTTGCGTCGTGTTACCAGGAAAAGTAATCGTTGTGGATGCTTATATAATCCACTGTGTTGCTTTGGGATATTTCAAAGGAGAACACGAGGTTATACCTGATCTCCCCGAATGTACAATGATATTGGATATCATACTCATCAGCATAAGTCGGTTCACCGTAGGCGGCAATCAGATCCTCTTTGCTGCTGCCGACGGTAATGCCTTTATAAAGAGGAATGCTGATAT
>CAJKXG010000110.1 GCA_905203795.1 uncultured Oscillospiraceae bacterium
GATATCGGGCGCGTCACCCGCTGCGAAACGGCGGTGGAGGATTACGTGCGCCATTTGCTCGATTGCGTCGAGGGCGACCTGCGCGGCATGAAGCTGGCGGTGGATTGCGCCAACGGTTCGGCGAGTGCGACGGCAGCACGGCTGTTCAGCGCGCTGGACGCGGACTGCGTGTTCCTCAGCGACCAGCCGGACGGCGTGAATATCAACGACAACTGCGGCTCGACGCACATCGAGCGGCTTTCGGAATACGTCAAAACGCATAAATGCTTCGGCGGCGTGGCGTTCGACGGCGATGCCGACCGTTGCCTGGCGGTGGATGAGCAGGGCAACCTGATCGACGGCGACCGCATCATGGCGGCGCTGGCGATCCACATGAAGGCGAAGGGCGAGCTGGACGGCGATGCTGTGGTGGGCACGGTGTTGTCGAATCTCGGTTTCTTCCGCTGCTGTGAAGCGAACGGCATCAAGCCGGTCGCCGCGAAGGTGGGCGACCGCTATGTGCTGGAGGAAATGCGCAAGGAGGGCTTCGTCATCGGCGGCGAGCAATCGGGGCATATCATTCTGCTGCACCACGCCACCACCGGCGACGGGCAGCTTTCGGCGATCAAACTGCTGTCTGCCTGCCGCGAGCAGGGGGTCAAGCTGTCCCGCCTGTGTGCGGTGATGGAGCGGTATCCGCAGGTGATGATCAATGTCAAGGCGGACGCAGCGGCGAAAGCGGCATATGCCGCCGACGAAGCGCTGGCGAAAGCCATCGAGGAAGCAAACGGCTCGCTCGGACGCGACGGTCGCGTGCTGGTGCGCCCGTCGGGCACCGAGCCGCTTATCCGCGTGATGGTGGAGGGCAAGGATTTCGAAGAGATCAATAAGCTGGCGGTCGCGCTGTCCGAGCAGATCCAAACGGCGATCGGTGGCTGATGATGAGAGCGGCGGAAAACTGGAAAGACTATGAGCTGCTGGACGCGTCGTCCGGCGAGCGGCTGGAGCGGTGGGGTGCGTATACGCTGATCCGCCCCGATCCGCAGGTGCTGTGGCACACGCCGCGCAAGCACGCGGGCTGGGAACAGGCACACGCACGCTATGTGCGATCCAATACCGGCGGCGGGCACTGGGAAACGCGCCGTCCGTTGCCTGCCAGCTGGCAGATCGGGTACGGCGAACTGCGGTTTAACCTGAAACCCATGGGTTTCAAGCATACGGGGCTTTTCCCCGAGCAGGCGGTCAACTGGGACGCGATGGCGGCGGATATCCGCGCGGCGGGTCGTCCCATCCGCGTGCTGAATCTGTTCGGCTACACCGGCGGCGCGACATTGGCGTGTGTGGCGGCGGGGGCGCATGTCACCCACGTGGACGCGTCCAAGGGCATGGTCGCATGGGGACGTGAAAACGCCGCTGCGTCGGGCTTGGCGGATCGTCCGATGCGCTGGCTGGTGGACGATTGCGGCAAATTCGTGCAGCGCGAGCAGCGCCGCGGCAACACCTATGACGCGATTTTGATGGATCCGCCGTCCTACGGGCGGGGACCCGGCGGCGAGGTGTGGAAGCTGGAGGAGCAGATTTACGCGCTGGTAGAGCAGTGCGCGTCGCTGTTGTCCCCGCAGCCGCTGTTTTTCCTCATCAACTCGTACACGACGGGGCTGTCCCCGTCGGTCATGCAATATATTCTCGCGTCACTGCTGACCCCGCGTTTCGGCGGGCACACCGACGCGGATGAAATCGGGCTGCCGGTGAGCGCTTCGGGATTGATCCTCCCGTGCGGCGCCACCGCGCGCTGGCACCAATAAGGAGTACGTTATGTCGATCATCAGCGCGCACGATCTGCGCTTTGTTTATGAATATCCCGATGAGCCGCCGCAGGTGGTGTTGGATGGGCTGAATCTCGAAATTGAACGCGGTTCATTTGTGGCGCTGCTCGGGCATAACGGTTCGGGCAAATCTACCATCGCGAAGCATTTCAACGCGATCCTGCTGCCCACGGGCGGACAGGTGTTGGTGGCGGATATGGATACCACCGACGAATCCAAACGATACGACATTCGACGCACGGTGGGGATGGTGCTGCAAAATCCCGATAATCAGCTTGTGTCCACCATCGTGGAGGAGGATGTGGCGTTCGGACCGGAGAATCTCGGTGTGCCGCCGGCGGAAATCCGCGAGCGGGTGGACGACGCGCTGCGCACGGTGGGCATGTACGACTACCGTCTGCACGCACCGCACAAGCTGTCCGGCGGGCAGAAACAGCGGGTCGCGATTGCGGGCATCATCGCCATGCGTCCCGATTGCATTGTGCTGGACGAACCCACCGCTATGCTCGACCCGCAAGGTCGCCGCGAAGTGATGAACACCATCCGCACGCTCAACCGCGAGCATGGTATGACGGTGGTGCTGATCACGCACTACATGGATGAGGCGGCGCAGGCCGACCGTGTGGTGGTCGTGGACGACGGTCGGGTGCTGATGGACGACACGCCGCGCGCGGTGTTTGCCCGCGTGGACGAGTTGCGCGCCGTGGAACTGGATGTGCCGCAGCCGACCGAACTGTGCCATCTGTTGCGGCAGGCGGGGGTGGATATCCCCGATCAGCCGCTCACCGCGGAGGAATGCGCGGATACAATTGAACGGTTATTGAAAGGAAAATTGTAAGTATGCCGATTTTGGAGACCCGTGACCTGACCTATACCTATTCCGCCGGTTCGCCGTTTGAGATCACCGCGCTTGACCACGTGTCGCTGTCGATCGAAAAGGGCGATTTTGTCGGGATTATCGGGCACACCGGTTCGGGCAAGTCCACGCTGATTCAGCATTTGAACGGGCTGCTGCGTCCCACGGGCGGGCAGGTGCTGCTCGGCGGTGAGGATATTTGGGCGAACCCGAAAGAGATCCGCCGTGTGCGGTTTCGTGTCGGAATGGTGTTTCAGTACCCCGAGCATCAGTTGTTTGAGGAAACGGTGCGGCGCGACATCGCGTTCGGACCGAAAAACATGGGGCTGTCGGAGGCGGAGATTGCCGCGCGGGTGGAGGAAGCCGCCGCGTTTGTGAATTTGCGCCCCGAGCTGTTGGATAAATCGCCGTTTGAACTGTCGGGCGGCGAAAAACGGCGGGCGGCGATCGCGGGTGTGATCGCCATGCGTCCCGAAATCCTGATTTTGGATGAACCGACCGCCGGGCTGGATCCCAAGGGACGCGATGTGATTCTCGAACAAATTCGCGCATATCACCGCGAAACGGGCAGCACGGTGCTGTTTGTGTCGCACAGTATGGAGGATGTGGCGCGCATCGCCGAGCGGGTGCTGGTGATGGATCACGGCAAGCCGGTGGTGTACGCGCCGGTGGCGGAGGTGTTTTCGCAGGCGGAACGGCTGGAAGCTATCGGTCTGACGATTCCCGCCGTCACGCGCGTGTTCATGCTGCTGCGGGCGCGGGGACTGGATGTCGGCGACAACGTGTACACCGTGGAGCAAGCGGTGGCGCGGCTGCTGCCGTTGCTGCAAAAAGGGGGTGCGCCGCATGCTTCGTGATATCACAATCGGGCAGTTTTTCCCGGGCGATTCTGTGATGCACCGCCTCGACCCGCGCGTCAAGATCGTGCTGACCTTTGTCTATCTGATTGCGATTTTCCTGCCCAAGACATGGGTGGGGCTGGGGCTTGCGGTGGCGGTGCTGGTGTTTGCCGTGCTGCTGTCGCGTCTGCCGCTGAAGCTGATTCTCAAAAGCATCAAGCCGATTTTGCCGCTGATCGTGTTCACATCGGCGATTAACATATTTTACATCGACGAAGGCACGGTGCTGTTTAAATGGTGGGTGATCTGCATCACGTCGCGGGGCGTGATCAGCTCGCTGTTCATCGCGATTCGCATTTTGTGCCTGATTGCGGGCAGCTCGCTGCTCACCTATACCACCTCGCCGACGGCGCTGACGGATGCGCTGGAGCGGCTGCTCAGCCCGCTGAAGGTGTTTCACCTGCATGTGCATGAGCTGGCGATGATGATGACGATCGCGCTGCGGTTTATCCCCACGCTGATCGAGGAAACGGATAAGATCATGTCGGCGCAGAAGGCGCGCGGTGCGGATATGGAAAGCGGCGGGCTGATCCAGCGGGTCAAGGCGCTGCTGCCGGTGCTGATTCCGCTGTTTGTGTCGTCCTTCCGCCGCGCGTATGAGCTGGCGACGGCGATGGAATGCCGCTGTTACCACGGCGGTGACGGGCGTACCCGCATGAAGCAGTTGCACATGCAGGCGCGCGACGGGCTGGCGATGTTGTTTATGGCGGCGGTGGCGGCGGCGCTGATCTGGCTGAATTTTCTGCTGCCGCATGCGCTCTGAGCGGGTTTGAATAAGGGGAAAGGACGGCGTTTTGCATGGCACGGCTGCTGCTGACTCTGCGGTATATCGGCACGCGCTATTGCGGCTGGCAGGTACAGCCCAACGGGGTGAGCGTACAGCAAACGGTGCAGGACGCCATCGAGCGGGTGACCGGCGTGCGCGCGGCGCTGACCGGTTGCAGCCGCACCGACGCGGGCGTTCATGCGGACGCATTTTGCTGTACGTTCGACACGGCCTCTCCGCTGCGCGGCGACAAACTGGCGGCAGCGCTCAACGCGCATTTGCCCATGGACATTGCCGTGAGCGACTGCCGTGAAGTGGCGGACAGCTTTCATCCGCGTTATGACGCGCAGGGTAAGCGGTATCGTTACCGCATCTGGAACGCGCCCGCCCGCAACCCGTTTTGGGAGGGACGCGCGCTGCATGTTCGGCGGCGGCTGGACGCGGCGCAGATGGCAGAAATCGCGGCGGCGTATGTCGGCACGCACGATTTTTCCGCGTTTTGCGCGGCGGGCAGCAGCGTGCAGGATCATGTGCGCACCGTGCGCGATTGCACGGTTGCCCGCGAAGGGGAGCTTGTGACATTTTCGGTGACGGCAAACGGCTTTTTGTATAACATGGTGCGTATCATGGTGGGGACGCTGCTCGATATGCAGAGCGGGCGCATTCCGCAGGACG
>CAJKXG010000111.1 GCA_905203795.1 uncultured Oscillospiraceae bacterium
CGTTGTCCCATTCCCGTCGGCGCGGTTTGAGACGGCGTGCGACACCTTGCGCGAAACGGGCGCGGCGGTGATCGCCGCCGTGCTGCGGTGCGGACGTCCCATTGCGTTGGCGGCTTTGGATGATCCCCGACCGTTGGTTTTTGAGCCGGACGAGGCGGCGATGGCTTTTCGGATGCGGTTGGCACAGCAGGTGTTTACGGCGGAAGACGCCGCGCCGCAGGGCACACACACCGCCCTGCCGTTCGGGCAATACCGCCATGTGTTTTTGCTCACCTGCCTGTCGGAGGAGCGGTGGCAGACGGTCACGGAAGAATGGCGTCGGGATGTGACGCTGCTGCGGGTGACAGATGGTACGCCGGAGGGGGTGCCGCCCGCCGGTGTGATTTCGGTGAGCTGCGGCGGCGATGTGGCGGCGGCGTTGACCGACGCGGCGCTGTGATAAGGAATGTAGCTATGAATAAGCAGAAAAAATCCAAAAAGCGCGCGGAGATGCTGCTCACCGCCAAGGACAGGCGGCGAAACCTGCTGGCGGACTGCCTGTGTGTGATTGCCCTGTCCTATGCCTTTTTGTGTGCACTGGCGACGATCTTTCCTTTTACAACCGAACGAGCAGTGATCTTTGCCGCCACTGTGTTGCTGACGGTGGTTGCGGCGTTGTTTGACCATGTGCGCCCCGCGCGGTTTGCCATTCTCGGGATAGTCGGTGTGGCGCTGATCGGCGCGTTTTTCTTCGGCGACGGACCGCTCTCGATGGAACATATCGGCACGTTTTGGAGATGGTGGACCGCCAGTTTTCACGGACCGTTGGATGTGGGGGTAGACCGCGCGACGGCGCTGGTGCGGCTGTTGATCGGCAGCGCTGTGGTCTTTTGCTGTTATCTGCTGCTGCACCGCCTGTCCTCGTTTTTTATCGTTTTCATCGTTGTGTTTGCCGCACTGGTGATCATGTATCCGTGGCACAAGGGCGAATTTCCGCTGTGGCCGGTGATGGCGGCGCTGCTGCTGATGCTGCCCAAGCGATACCTACGCCGCGCCGCCGCCGACGGGGCCGTTGTCGGTGTGCAGTGGAAATTACAGCTATACGCCGCGCCGCTCGTGGCGTTGGTCGTGCTCGTCACGACGCTGCTGAATCCCATCGCGATGCATGTGTCCATCGGCGATCTGCTCAAAAGACCGTTCGACGGGATTTCGTCGTCCCTCGGAAGCGGCAACGACGATTGGAAGGGTGTGGGCGAGCCGTTTTCGCTGAAAACCACCGGACTGGGCATCGACGACAGCCGCTTGGGCGGATCGCTGCGGCTGAGCGACGATCCCCACCTGGTGCTGTCTGTGCAGACGGATGTGAAGGAAACTGACTTGCCGCTGCTGATGAAAGGCAATGTCAAGGAAATTTATACCGGCGCGGGCTGGGAGGATAACAACGAGCTGAAGGATACGTATGCGCTGTCGCTGTATCGCGCTTCTGTCGATGTGGCGACAGGCTACAATCTGTATGCGCCGTTTATGACGGATCGCCCGTCGGTCGGCGATGATAACGCGGACACGGCGGCGGATGTGCTGTCTCCGCGTATCCCGGCGGATATACAGGCGGCGTATCCCGATTTCCGCCCCGCGCTGATGATCCTGCGTGATCATACCGCCGTTGTGCAGGTGTTCAAGCCCACGACCACGTTGTTTACGTTGGGGATGGCGGTCAACTATTTCCGAGAATCGGACCATGTGGATTTTTGGACGGATTCGTTGGGGATGTCTTTCGGCAAGGGCTGTGCCGATTCCACTTTCGTCGTGGAGGAGGCGCCGACGGAAACGGACGAGTACGCGGTTTCGTTCCGCTATGTCGATCGCGGAAGCTGTCTTTTTGACGATCAGTACACGTGGGAGCAGCTGCTCTCGTATGCTTCGCCGCTGCCGCAGGAGCAGCTTGCGGAATACGGCGTGTACATGCAAAAGCAGGAAAACGGCGAATATGCGTTCTCATACGACGAATCGCTGTCCGAGTTGGATTATTGGGCGCTGATCAACGAGCTCGGGCTGCATCAGGCGACGTTGCTGGACAGCGAGTACCGGCGGGTGTGTGAGCAGTATTTGCAGTTGCCGCCGGATTTGCCGCCTGCGGTATTCGACACGGCATGGGAAATCGCAGGAACGATCGCATCACCGTATTTGCGCGCCAAAGCGTTGGAATCGTATTTAAAGACCGGTTACCGGTATACGCTGTCGCCCGACACCGTGCCGGAGGGCGAGGACTTTGTCATGCATTTCCTGACGACCGGCGAAGGCTATTGCAGCTACTATGCTTCCGCCATGGCGGTGATGGCGCGCACGCTCGACATCCCGTCCCGCTATGTCAGCGGCTATGCGCTCAAATATGATAAGAACCGCAAGTGTTATGTCGCCACCGATAACGACGCACACGCGTGGGTGGAGCTGTATTTCAAGGGTGTGGGCTGGGTGACGTTCGATCCGACCGCCGCCGACTATCGGTCGCCGCAGAGCGGCGACGCTTCGTCCGCCCCCACGACGACTGCCACACTGCCGACAAATCCGTCGACGACGCCCTCTGTGACGGCGTCGACCGCACCATCGGTTCCCACAGTTCCCGCGCCCGCTGAGATGGGGAAGCCGAATTGGTCGACGGTGCTGGCGGCGATCGGCGGCATCGTTCTCCTCGGCGCGGCGGCCGCCGTGCTGTACGGGATTGCCCACGCACATGAGTGGCGATTTGTGCGGCGGCGGCGCGGACGGGCGCGGCAGTATCGGTTTATGTACCGCAGCGTCGTCGCCCAGTTGAAACGGCTGAAATTGACGATGCAGGCGGGGGAGACATTGGCGGAATTCGCCGCCCGCGCGGAACATTCGTTGCAGCCCCACGGCATCTCCGTTGCCGATGTGATGCAGACGCAGGAACGCCTGCGTTACGCGGGGGAGCAGCCGACCGACGCGGATATCCAAGCACTGTGCGCCGTATGGGCGAAGCTGCGTAAGATCAGAAGAAATCGCATATGAAAGAAGCCGTGTTTGGCGATCAGCTTGGATAGTTTGTCGTGCGTCTACTCGGTCAAGATCTTGCTTTTCCGATTGACAAATGCCTGCGAACGCCGTATACTTACTATATTATGGATTATCGTAAAGGAAGGGCTGTTCCCATGGCAAACGAAACTGTTACCGAAACCACTGCCGCTCCGCGCAGAAAGCGGGCGCTTAGCTGTATTCAACCGACCGGTATTCCCACGCTGGGCAATTATCTCGGCGCGCTGCGCAACTGGGTGGCGATGCAGGACGAATTCGACTGCGCGTACGCCGTTGCCGATCTGCACGCCATCACCGTACGGCAGAAGCCGGCGAAGCTGCGCCGCCAGATCACCGAAATGTTCGCGCTGCTGCTGGCGATCGGACTCGACCCGAACAAAAGTCTTGTGTTCGTGCAGTCGCAGGTGCCCGCACATGCGGAACTGTGCTGGCTGCTGGCGTGCAACACGCAGTTCGGCGAGCTGTCCCGCATGACGCAGTTCAAGGACAAGTCTGCGAAACACGCCGACAATATCAACCTCGGTCTGTTTGCTTACCCCTCGCTGATGGCGGCGGATATTCTGCTGTATCAGCCGGATTATGTGCCGGTGGGCGCGGATCAGAAGCAGCACTGCGAGCTGACCCGCGACATCGCCGAGCGGTTTAACGGCCTGTACGGCAAGGTGTTCACCGTGCCGGAGCCGTATATCATGAAAACCGGCGCGCGGGTGCGGTCGCTGCAAGACCCGACCAAGAAAATGTCCAAATCCGACGAAAACCAGAATGCGTGGGTGTCGCTGAAGGACGATCCCGACACGATCCTGCGCAAATTCAAGCGTGCTGTCACCGACAGCGAAGCGCGCGTGTATTACGGCGAAGGCAAGGACGGCATCAACAATCTGATGGAAATCTACGCCGCCGTGACCGCCAAAACGCTCGAACAGATCGAGCAGGAATTTGACGGCAAGGGCTACGGCGATTTTAAAGCGGCGGTCGGCGAGGCAGTCATCGAGGAACTGCGCCCGATCCAGCAGCGGTTTGACGAATACATGAAGGATACCGCGCAGTTGGAAGCCTTGATGAAGCAGGGGGCGGAGCGCGCCGCTTCGGTGGCGGGCCGCACGTTGTTTAAGGCGAAGAAAAAGATGGGATTTTTGCAGGTCTAAGGGGGTGCGCCCATGCAAGCGCCGCTGGCGGATCGGATGCGTCCGCGTGAAATCGAAGAGATGGTCGGGCAGCAGCATTTGCTGGGCGAAGGCAAGGCGCTGCGCAACATCATCCAGTCGGGGCAGATCCCCAATTTGGTGTTTTACGGACCGCCCGGCGTGGGCAAGACCACGCTGGCGGAGATCATCGCCCGCCGCACGGACAAGCGGCTGCACCGCCTGAACGGTACGACCGCGTCTACGGCGGATATCAAAGCCGTGGTGGACGAGGTGGACACGCTGGCGGGGATCGGCGGCATTTTGCTGTATCTCGACGAGATTCAGTATTTCAACAAAAAGCAGCAGCAGACGCTGCTCGAGCATATCGAAAACGGGCGCATCACGCTGATCACCTCCACCACGGAAAACCCGTATTTTTACGTGTACAATGCCATTCTCAGCCGCTCGACGGT
Organism: uncultured Oscillospiraceae bacterium; assembly: GCA_905203795.1. Taxonomy (GTDB): domain Bacteria; phylum Bacillota; class Clostridia; order Oscillospirales; family Acutalibacteraceae; genus CAJKXG01. The sequence goes on from CAJKXG010000111.1 coordinate 4,628, forward strand.
GTTTGAGTTCAAGGCTGTGGAGGTGGCGGAGGTGGAACGCGCGGTGACGCGCGGGTTTGCCTTTTTGGAGCAGGAGCAGGGCACGCCGGTCACCGTGGAGGACGGCGTGGCGGCGCATATCGCGACCGCGTGCGGCGGCGATGTGCGCAAGGCGCTCAACGCCGTGGAGCTGTGTGTGCTGGCAACACCGCCCGCTCCCGACGGATCGCGGCATGTGACGCTGGACACGGCGCAGCAGTTGGCGCAGCGCAGCGCCCTGCGGTATGACCGCGAGGGGGACGAGCATTACGACATCGTCTCCGCCTACCAAAAATCCATGCGCGGCTCGGACGCGGACGCGGCGATCCATTATCTGGCGCGG